>UQDF01000005.1 GCA_900539765.1 uncultured Porphyromonas sp.
TGCGTCCCTACAGGATTCAGTCACAGCTAGTCTCGTGTCATAGTGCGTCCGTCCCGTCAAAGCGAGACGTCGTCAAGATCGTTCGACAACGGACGCACAGATCGTGCGTCCCTACAGGATTCAGTCACAGCTAGTCTCGTGTCATAGTGCGTCCGTCCCCGTTAAAGCAAGACGTGTAACCCTGTGTAGGGACGCTCGATCTGAGCGTCCGTCCCCGTTAAAGCAAGACGTGTAACCCTGTGCATGGGGGTGTGTCAAAGATTACGGAGTCAATACTCGTTTTGACCTGTTCGACAACGGACGCCCTCCGACTCGATACTATCCGTGCGTTCCTACAAAGGGTTACACGTATCATCGCTACACGTCAAGAGCGTCCCCACATATCACTACATGAGATATTTGTTGAGGTTGGAACACTGGGTGGACGTTCATTCGGAGATTATCGTTACTTTTGTAGCATTAATCAGTAGAAACTATGACGCAGGTATCAGATCTAGAGAATCGTCAAGCATATATCACCCAGCAGAGTGGCTTCATACGCCAGCTGCAGGAGGGTATGCACACCACGATCATCGGGCAGGAGCATCTTGTGGAGTCGCTCTTGATCGGTTTGCTAGCCGACGGACATATCCTCCTCGAGGGTGTGCCAGGGCTCGCTAAGACGCTCGCTATCACGACGCTCGCTAAGCTCATCGATGCAGACTACAGCCGCATACAGTTTACCCCCGACCTACTCCCAGCCGACCTCATCGGTACGCTGATCTATAGTCAGCGCAGTGAGTCCTTTTCGGTCAAGAAGGGGCCTATCTTCGCTCACTTTGTCCTCGCTGATGAGATCAACCGCGCTCCAGCCAAGGTGCAGAGTGCGCTCCTCGAGGCGATGCAAGAGCGACAGGTGACGCTTGGCGAGGAGACTTATCCGCTCCCCTCGCCTTTCCTTGTGATGGCAACGCAAAACCCTATCGAGCAGGAGGGTACCTACCGACTGCCCGAGGCGCAGGTAGACCGTTTCCTCCTCAAGGTGGTGCTGGACTACCCTTCGCACGAGGAGGAGATGAAGATCATTGAGATGAATCTGGCTAGTCAGCTACCCACGGTAAAACCTGTGGCGACAGCTCAGCAGATCTTAGCAGCTCGCAAAGCGGTGCAGCAGGTTTATCTCGATGAGAAGATACTCCGCTACATTGTGGATCTAGTGATGGCGACACGACAGACGGAGGGCGTCCCCGCTCTACAAGGGATGATCGCTTATGGCGCTTCGCCACGTGCGTCGATCTCGCTAGCAGCAGCTGCACGGGCATACGCCTTCATCGCTCAGAGAGCCTATGTGATCCCTGAAGATGTGCGTGCTGTGTGCCACGACGTGCTGCGTCATCGTCTCGGTATGAGCTATGAGGCCGACGCTGTCGGTATGAGTGCCGACAAAGCAATCGACGAAATCATCAACGTGGTGCCGGTACCTTAATTGGCTGTTGGCTATTGGCTAAAAAGACTAGTACTCCTAGTGTCACTAGTGCTCCTAGTACCACTAGAATCTAATCTCTAACTTCTAACCTCTAATCTCTAAATGCAAGATCTCTTACGTAAGGTCAGACGCATCGAAATCAAAGCTCGGGGTCTCAGCCAAAACATTTTGGCTGGGCAGTACCGCTCAGCCTTTAAGGGCCGAGGGATGGCTTTTAGCGAGGTGCGGGAGTACTACGTAGGAGATGATGTGCGTGACATTGACTGGAACGTGACGGCACGCTATGCGCAGCCGCATGTCAAGGTCTTTGAGGAGGAGCGCGAGCTAACTATTATGCTTCTCGTCGATGTCTCTCATAGTCTAGACTTCGGCTCTACAAGTGAGACGAAACGGGATCTGGTGGCAACGATCGCTGCAACGATTGCTTTCGCCTGCATTCACAACAATGACCGTGTCGGGCTAATGCTCTACACCGATCGTGTGGAGCGCTACATCCCTGCAGGCCAGGGGCGTAAGCATGTGCTACAGCTCATTAGCGAGATCCTGACTTACCGCCCCGAGCGTCACTCTACGCAGATCTCCTCTAGCCTAGAGATGCTCTCACGAGTGGTCAAGAAGCGCTGCTCAGCCTTTATCGTGAGTGACTTCATCACGGAGACACCGACCGATGCGGAGCGCGCCCTGATCCAGCGCACAGCTCGGAGACACGACCTGCTGGCGATACGAGTCGTGGACAGACGTGACTACGACCTCTCGGCTATGGGCTTGACACTCGTACGTGACTTGGAGACGGGGGCCAGTCGCTACGTAGACACCTCGTCGGCACGTCTTCGTGAGCAGTATGCGGCCCGCTATATGACCTTTGCCGCTGAGTGGGAGCGTCTGATGCGTGAGTCGGGCATTGACCACGCCATCGCCGAGACTGGCGAAGACATCATCCCCGTCCTCTCGCAGCTCTTCCGCAAGCGCATCTAACTGAACTATGCGATATCGTCTACTATTATATATACTACTGATCTGTGGCGGCGGAGGTCTATGGAGCTTCGCAGCGGCACAGGATATCGCCATCAAGACTGAGCTGACGCCCTCGGCGATTCAGATCGGCGAGTATGCACAGATCAAGATGACTATCCGCACGAATGACCTCGACAATACGCTCCTCGTGATACCCCAAGAGCGGCAGATGGGGCAGGCGGAGATGATCTCCTTTGAGGTGATCGACACGATACCGCTCCAAGGGGCAGAGGTGCAGCTGAATGCGGAGATGATCATCACTTCGTTTGCCGAGGGTATGGCGGAGCTACCTGCTTTTGGCGTGACGGTGGGCGGGGAGAGCTACTTCTCCAAGCCGCTCTACCTCAAGGTGACGATGCCCGAGGTGGACACGACGCAACCGCTCAAGTACAACCCAATTAAAGCACCTGTTTCAGTCTCGCTACGCTGGTGGGAGTATATCCTCCTCGTCCTCATGACCCCCATAACGTGGGTGGTGCTGGGCATCGTCGCAGTGGTACTCCTCATCTTATGGTACCGACACTACAAGCGCACACGACCCGAGCCCGAGGTGGTCGTGGTACCGCTGACCGCTTTAGAGACTTTCGACCAGAGGCTTGTAGCACTGCGTGCCCTACCCTTTGACCAGCAAGAGGAGCAGATAGCTTACTACGATGGCTTGATCACCGCCTTGCGAAGCTATCTAACCGAAGGCTTAGGCTTGGAGATAGACGAATTGACCGCTCGCGAACTAGCTCAGCTACTCCAAAGGACTCCCCACGAGGTCTCTCAGAGTGCGCTAGCGCAGTGGGTGATCCACTCAGAGTGGGTGCGCTTTGCCGACACCTGGGCGGAGCGTGCGTGGCAAGCCGAAGACGCAACCAGCATCTACGAGGTAGTGCATCAACTAGCTAGCAGAAAGGAGGATAAGTCGCTATGATATGGGTTCATCCTGAGTGGTTCTGGGCGCTCCTACTCCTACCGCTACTGGTGCTGCTCTACATACGCTACAACAAGCGTCACCAAGCGCAGCTTTCGCTCTCGGCATACCATCTTTTGCCTAAGGGGAGCGGATGGCGGAGCTATCTGCGGGCTTTACCTTTTGCCCTAGAGCTACTAGCTCTGGCAGCGATGATCTTAGCCTTAGCTCGCCCGCAAGACTCCAACCACTGGGAGGAGCGATCGATACAAGGCATCGACCTGGTCCTCGCTATAGACCTCAGTGGCAGTATGCAGGCACTAGACTTAAAGCCTAACCGCTTTGAAGCAGCGCGTAGTGTAGCGAGCGAGATGATCGCTGCACGTCCGAATGACAACATAGGTCTGGTGGTCTTCGCGGGAGAGAGCTTTACGCTCTGTCCGCTGACGGTAGACCACAACGTGATCCTGGAGATGCTCGAAACCGCCGAAATAGGTCAACTGGAGGACGGCACCGCCATAGGACTAGGGCTAGCGACGGCTATCAATACGCTCCGCGGGAGCGACAACAAGAGCAAAGTGATCATCCTCCTGACCGATGGGTCAAACAATGCGGGAGACATAACTCCCTCGATGGCCGCTGAGCTGGCACAGCAGTACGGCATACGTATCTACACGGTGGCAGCGGGAACCAATGGCGTCGCAAAGTTTCCCGTGCAGACCGCTTTCGGCACCGAATATGTGGAGGCCGATGTGCAGATTGACGAAAGCACGCTAAGACACATCGCCCAGCAGACAGGCGGGAAGTACTACCGTGCGACCGACGAGACGAAGCTGCACGAGATCTACAAGGAGATCGACTCCCTCGAGAAGTCTCGTCTCACCTCTCGCTCGGTGAGTGCCTACGAAGAGCGCTACATGCTCTTTGCTTTGCTCGCTATCGTGCTACTTGGTGCCGCCTTCTTATTACGAACCACCTTGCTGCGAGCTAATCCATGATACAGTTTGCCTATCCTCTCCTGCTGTGGCTCCTGCTACTCGTACCGCTCCTGCTACTCGTTATGATCGTTGGTCAGAGACGGCAACGCAAGCAGCAGCTGCGTTTTGCCACGCCTCAGATGCTACGGCAGATCATGCCCGACCGCTCTATCAAGCGGGACTGGTGGCGCGCCTCGCTCAAGCTTATCGCTATCGCTCTGCTCATCGTGGCACTGGCTCGTCCGCAACTCTACACCCATGCGCCCGTCTCGTCACAGCAGACGATCGGGGTCGACCTAGCCTTCTGCATCGATGTCTCCAACTCGATGGCGGCACGTGACGTCAAGCCCGACCGCATCGGCTTTGCCAAGCAGATTGTGACTCATACGATGCAGGAGTTGGCGGGTTCACGAGTAGCTATGGTCGTCTTCGCTGGAGGCGCTTACATACGTCTGCCGCTGACGCCCGACTTGCCGACGGCTCGCACCTTCCTCGCAGACATACAGCCTGGTATGGTCTCCAACCAAGGCACCAATCTAGGACAAGCACTCGAGCGCTCCGCACAAGCCCTCGCAGCGCCCTCTCGAGCTGGCAAAGCGGTCATCCTCCTGACCGATGGCGAGGATCACGAGGGAGGACTAAAAGAGGGCATCGAGCGACTCAAGAAGCAAGGGATCAAGGCTTACGTCGTAACCATCGGACTCCCCGAGGGTGCCAACATCCCCTTTGGTGAAACGCTCCTCACCGACTCGCTCGGCGTGCCAGTACTCTCGAAGCCTAACCCCGAGATCACGGCAGAGATTGCCAATGTCACGGGCGGACAGAGCTTCGTCGGCAGCAGTCCCCGCGCCATTAGCAACCAGCTGGTCAACCAGCTCCGCACATTGCCCCAAGCCAACCTGAGTGGCGAGGGTGAGCAGATCGAGGAGCTCTATGCGCTCCCCACGCTAGCTGCGCTCCTCTTGCTCCTGCTCGCCAATGGGATCATGCGCCGCAAGAGCCGCCTGTTCAGTCGTATTCAAATCTTTGGTCATCATGATGCGTAAGCTTCTATATATTGTCTTACTCTTGCTCTCTAGCCTGACACTCGTCGGGCAGACCGTACGACTAGACGCACGACGGGGCAACAAGAGCTACAATCAGAGCAACTACCCGTCAGCACGTGCCGCTTATCTCTCGTCCGTGGCTCGTGACTCGACCTACGCACCCGCACGACTCGGTCTGGGCGATGCCCTCTATATGTCGGGCGACACGGTCGCGGCCGTGCAGACGTGGCAGCGTATAGCGAGCGACAGCAAGGCTGATCCACGCTTGCAGGCCTTAGCCTGGCACAACTTGGGCAACCGCTGTATGGACACACAGCAGTATGACAAAGCGATCGAGGCTTACAAAGAGTCGCTCCGCAGAAACCCTACCGACGATGAGACGCGCTACAACTTAGCCTTGGCGATCAAGCTCAACAAGCAGCCCCCACAGCAAGGTGGCGGAGGAGGTGGTGGCGGCTCACAGTCCGATCCGTCGCAGACACCTCCCGACCAGCAGCCACAAGAGCAGCCGCAAGGTAAGGAGCCAGACCTCGACAAGTCACAGGCTGACCGTATCCTCGATGCGCATCGCCAGCAAGAGCAACGCACACGCCAGCGCATCAACCAGCGCCAGCCACAGCAAAAGAATCAGAACAAGAAGAACTGGTAATGCTACGCCTACGCACTTCGATACAACGCACCCTCCTGACACTCATCTGGCTCTGTGCCATCGCCTTCGCAGGCTTAGCACAGCTCACGGTGATCGTACCCCAGCAGGTTGCCGAGGGAGAGACCTTTCAGTTAGTTTATCGTGCTGCAGGAGCGCACGAGCTAGGTGCTTTCACCGCACCTCAGATTGCCACAGAGCTAAAGGTGCTCTACGGCCCCCAGCTCAACGTGCTACATAAGATGAGCGGAGGCGTATCCAAAGAGTACACCACTATCACCTATACGCTGCAAGCGACCAAGGCGGGTAGCTACGCCATCAGTGCTGCTCAGCTACGGGTCGGACAGAAGAGCCTCAAGGCTCTATCCAAGCGCATACAAGTCTCCAAGGCGCAAGGGCTGACGCAGCAGCCTATCGCCTCTGGCGAGACGCTACAGATAGCAGACCGAGATATGTATATGCGTGCCGTTGTCTCCTCGCAGTCGGTCTACACACAGCAGCCCGTCCTCGTATCGCTCTACCTCTACTCCCGCTATGGCAACCTCGCCGGTGTAGACCGCAAGCCACCCGAGGTGACCGACTTCGTCACCAAGGAGATCCCGCTACAGCACACCAGCCTCACCACAGAGCGCGTCGGTGGCAGGCTTATGTACAAGGCACTCATCTGGCAGATCCTCGCCTACCCACAGCATAGTGGCGAGCTAGTCATCCCCTCCTTTGAGTATGACTTCCAGGTATCTGTAAATCGGAAAGTGGATAACGAGGAGGATCTCTTTGCCAATAAAGCTGTCGCAACGGCTCATAAGAAGTTGCACTCGCAACCCTTGAAGTTGACCGTACGACCACTCCCTGAGGGAGCTCCCGAGGGGTTCGATCAGTTGGTCGGCTCCTTTCAGGTCAAGGGTACCCTCTCCGCGCCCGACCCGACCTACGAGACGGGACGCGCTATGACCTACCGACTAGAGATCACTGGACGGGGCAATGTCTCCCTACTCTTAGCTCCAGAGCTAGGCTTGTCCGACAAATTTGAAGTGTACGAGCCGCAACTCATCCGTGACGATCAAGAGGTGCGCAATGGCAATACGGAGGTACACCGCATCTACGAATACACCATCATACCGCACGCCACGGGACAGCAGACGATGCCTGCCGTCAGTCTCCCCTACTTCGACCCCGCTACAAATAGCTACCGCACCGCCACCACAGCACCTATCCGTATAGAGGTAGCGCAAGGCTCTAATGATGTGCCACAAGTGGGCAAAGCTGGAGAGGCAAGCAGCTCACAGCGATATACGCCCTACCCCTACGATGCGCCCGCTCCGACCATCGTGTGGCGCCCCTGGAGTCGTGCCGGATGGGCTTACTGGCTCCTTTACGTGCTCCTGCTTATCGGTGGCGGAGTCGCCTATTGGGTCATACGTAGCGGTCAGCGTCTCCGTGCCGACCATGTCGCTTATCATAAGAAGCGCTCCACGCCTATGGCGGAGCAGCAGATCCAGGCGATACGCCAGCTGATCAAAGCGGGGCAGCAGTCCGAGGCTACAACCCGACTCTACGCTACCATAACGCACTATCTGCAAGACCACTACGCGCTCGCCACTTCCAGTCTCACACGGCAGCAGCTAGCGAGTGCACTCAAGCAGCAGGGCGTAGCGGACGCAGAGGTCAATGCGTGGCTCACCCTCCTCTCTGAAATCGAGCTAGCACGCTATGCACCACAGCAAGAGGGCGACAATCTGCCTCGCTGGGTAGACCAGCTAGAGCAACTCATCTCGCAGTCGTGATAGCTTCGCATCGAAGCCCTACAAAATACTAAGCCCCCCTCATCACAAGACGAGGGGGCCTTCTTTTATCTTTCAGCTGTTCGGCTAAACGGTTCCTCCCTTGGAACTTTTTAGTTCCAAGAGGGGGACAATTTTTGGAACTCGTATCTATAACAAGCTCAGCACGATACAAACGTATTCAGACGAGTAGCAAGGTGTATGGACGCACATGATCCGACGGAGCACATCGTCACTCGGGTGGCTTGCATCTAGTCAACCGTCTCTGATTGTGAATTCTAGCGAAAAGCGGTACCTTTGCTAACAAATAATTTAGACAGACTAGCATCATGGCTAAAAAAGAGATCAAAGAACTCACACCACGTGACGAAAACTACTCACAGTGGTATCAAGATATCGTTGTAAAGGCTGGACTGGCAGAGAACTCCTCCGTGCGCGGCTGTATGGTCATCAAGCCTTACGGCTACGGCATCTGGGAGAAGATGCAGCAAGACCTCGATCGCCGATTTAAGGAGACGGGACACAGCAACGCTTACTTCCCACTCTTTATCCCTAAGAGCTACCTCAGCCGCGAGGCGGAGCATGTCGAGGGCTTTGCCAAGGAGTGTGCCGTCGTGACGCACTACAGACTGCGTACCAACGAGGCGGGCGATGGCGTAGAGGTGGACCCCAACGCTAAGCTCGAGGAGGAGCTGATCGTTCGTCCGACAAGTGAGACGATCATCTGGAGTACCTACAAGAACTGGATCCAGAGCTACCGTGACCTGCCACTGCTCTGTAATCAGTGGGCCAACGTGGTGCGCTGGGAGATGCGTACGCGTCTCTTCCTCCGCACGGCTGAGTTCCTCTGGCAGGAGGGGCACACGGCACATGCCACTCAAGAGGAAGCGGTCGCTGAGGCGCGCAAGATGATCGGTGTCTATGAAGACTTCGCCCGTGAGATGCTGGCGCTACCGGTCATCGTTGGGGTCAAGAGCGAGACCGAGCGCTTCGCCGGTGCTATCGACACCTACACCATCGAGGCTATGATGCAGGACGGCAAAGCTTTGCAGTCTGGTACTTCGCACTTCCTAGGGCAAAACTTCGCTAAGGCGTTTGACGTCACCTTCCTCGATAAGGAGGGCAATCGTGACTACGTCTGGGCTACCTCGTGGGGCGTGTCCACACGTCTCGTCGGTGCACTCATTATGGCACACAGCGACGACAACGGGCTGGTTCTACCGCCACGCATTGCACCTATCCAGGTGGTCATCGTGCCGATCTACAAGAGCGAAGAAGAACTGCAGCGTATCCACGAGACAGCCGACAAGATCGTCAGCGAGCTACGTCAGCATGGCGTATCGGTTCAGATCGATGACAATGACAATAAGAAGCCGGGGTGGAAGTTTGCTGAGTATGAGATGAAGGGTGTCCCCGTACGTCTCGCTCTCGGTATGCGCGACCTGGAGCATGGCACCGTCGAGGTGGCTCGTCGTGACACGCTCACCAAGGAGACGCTACCCCTAGAGGGCATCTCTGCACATATTGAGCAGCTACTCGAGGAGATCCAGAGCAATCTTTACAACCGCTCGCTCCAGTCGCTCAAGGATCGCACCTACGTATGCGACAGCTACGATGAATTCAAGGAGCGCATCGAGGACGGCGGCTTCTTCCTCTGCCACTGGGACGGCACAGCCGAGACGGAGGCACGTATCAAGGAGGAGACCAAGGCAACGATCCGCTGCATACCACGTGACATCCCCTCGGAGCCTGGTCGCTGTATGGTGACTGGTCGCCCCTCTAAGTGCAGGGTCATCATCGCTCGCTCTTACTAAGACAGCTGTAATGCGCAATTCGCTGATCGCACTCTCAGGCGGCGTGGATAGCACGACGCTCCTCTACGAGTATCGTGAGGAGGTGGCTTGTGCTGTGGGCTTCGACTACGGCTCCAAGCACAATGCCCGTGAGCTAGCAGCTGCTGAGGCTATCTGCCGTGAGCTAGAGATACCCTACCTAATCATCCCACTCGCCTTCATCGAGGAGTACTTTCGCAGTGACCTCCTCCTCTCGGGTGGCGAGATGCAGCTCGGGGACTATTCGGAGGAAAATATGCGCTCGACGGTGGTACCCTTTCGCAATGGTATTATGCTGAGCGTCCTCGCAGGACTGGCGGAGAGCCGAGACTTGCAGCAGGTACTCATAGCCAACCACTTTGGAGATCATGCTATCTACCCAGACTGTCGGGAGAGTTTTGTCACACCTATGGGCGAGGCAATCACGGCTGGCACCAGCAATGGGGTCAAGCTAGTGGCGCCCTACACGACCCTCACGAAAGCTGAGATCGTAGCTCGAGGCACTCATCTTGGCGTGCCTTACGGAAAAACTTATAGTTGCTATCAGGGGGGCGAGCGGCACTGCGGACGCTGTGGCACCTGTCGGGAGCGTCACGACGCTTTTGTGGCAAACGGGCTAGAGGACCCAACGCTTTACGAGGAGTAGGTGGCGGTATGCTCGTTATCCCAGAAGCTTTCGATCAGAACAATGCGGAGCAGATGTCTGCCCTGCAATGCCTCGAGCAGACCTCTATGAGTCTCTTCCTGACGGGTAGTGCGGGAACGGGCAAGTCCTACTTCCTGCAGCACTACTGCGAGGTGACTCACAAGAAGTTTGTCAAGCTAGCCCCGACGGGGCTGGCTGCGCTCAACATTCGTGGGCAGACGATCCACAGCTTCTTCCGGCTACCACTAGCACCGCTGACAGATCCCAACCATACCTCCGCCATCACACGCCGCTACCGCAAGGACAAGCGGGAGCTCATCCGTCAGCTCGACCTGATCATCATCGACGAGATATCGATGGTGCGATGCGACCTGCTCGATGCTATGGATCGTATCCTGCGCAGTGTGAGGCACAGCCGGGTGCCCTTTGGGGGTGTGCAGCTCCTCATGGTGGGCGACCCTTTTCAGCTACCGCCTGTCACGACAGCCTCCGACCAGGAGGAGATGCAGCGCGCTTATCCTGAGAGCGACGGCTTTTACTTCTTTGAGGCACACGCCTACGCAACGCTGGCGCCCATCTCCATAGTCCTACGTCGCATGTATCGCCAGAGCGACCAGCACTTTGTCTCCGCACTTGAGGAGATCCGCCTAGGACGTGTCAGCGATGACACGGTCGCCCTGCTCAACAGTCGCGTCTCCCCACAGTGGCAGGAGGAGCTACTCCAGAGCGACCAGCATGCGGTGCTACTCTTCTCTCACAGAGCCAATGTGGAGGCGTACAACCAGTCTCGCTGCGCCCAGCTTGATGCCAAGGAGGTGACCTTCCGGGGTAAGCTCAAGGGCAAGATCCCCGCCTCTGCGCTACCCGTGCCCGAAGAGTTTTCGCTCAAGGTGGGTACTCAGGTGATGCTCGTGAGCAACCACCCCGATGGAGCGTGGGTCAATGGCACGACGGGCGTCATCACGAAGCTCGTCGGCGGGACTATCGGCGACATCACAGAGCCTTATGCCAAGGTGAAAACGCCCGATGGCGAGACTATCATCGTCACGCCACACACCTGGTCGCAGGTGGACTACGACTACGACGAGGAGAAGGGAGAGATCGTCGAGCGACAGACCGGCTCCTACACGCAGCTGCCACTCATCGTCGCTTACTCCATCACCGTACACAAAGCGCAGGGGCAAACGTGCGACCAAATCGTAGTAGACCCGAGTCGCTTCTTCGCCCCTGGACAAGGATATGTCGCACTCAGTCGCTGTCGCACACTCGAGGGGCTGACACTCACACAGCCACTCAAGCCGTACAACCTACGCACCGCCTCCTCGGTACTACAATTCTACCGAAAGATCCTCTCAGAGGTTAGGGGGTAGAAGTTAGAGATTAGAGGCTAGTTTCTAGTGGCTCTAGTGTTTCTAGTGGCACTAGTCGCACTAAGCGTCCTAGCTCAAGCTTCATGGGAGGGCTCCTGTCATAGTTGCTGGGAGGGGTCGTAGGGCTCGCTGTGACGCTCTTCTTTGTGGATTGTTGGGACGTTTGCCAGCTACAGACAGACGTCACATACACTAAAATGCATTTTTGCGGTGAAACTGGATAGAATACTCTCAAACGATCCGAATCGTCTTAACAGTCTATATCTATGCAAGATAGAGCTTCAGACTCAAGTGTGAGAGCAGAAGATTCGGAAGAAATTTCAGATTGAGGCAAAAAAAAGTGGCGCAAACGCTTGCATTGTTCAGAAAAAGTTGTACCTTTGCATCACAGTTCAGGAAGGAAGTCGCTGATGACTCGCCTGAATGAGGATTGACTTCGTAGCTCAGTTGGTAGAGCAACTGACTCTTAATCAGTGGGTCGAGGGTTCGAGCCCCTCCGAGGTCACAAGTGACTGGTCACTTTGAATAGCTTCTTGCAGTGCGCAGGGAGCTATTTTTCTTTTGGGGATTTACGAAGTCTAAGCTACCCCATCGGGAGAAGAGGATAGCTCGCTGCTTTTTCTGTATCTTTGCGAGAGTTAGGCTTGTACAACTAACCTTTTTCACAATGAGCTATACCAAACATCCTAATAAATATATCGGAGCGCATGTGAGCGCTGCTGGTGGTGTGGAGGAGGCTCCGCTACGTGCTGGCGAACTGGGCGCACGTGCCTTCGCTTTCTTCCTTAAGAATCAGCGTCAGTGGCAGGCTAAGCCATACACGGAGGAGCAGATTGATGCGTTTATCGCAAACTGTGACCAGGTGGGCATACAGCGGGAGCATATCCTCCCCCACGCGAGCTACCTATATAATATAGGGAATGCGGATGCTACCAAGCGTCAGCGTAGTCGCCGTGCGATGATCGATGAGATGCACCGCTGCGAGCAACTGGGACTGAGCTTGCTCAACTTCCACCCAGGGAGCCACCTCAAGGAGATCTCTGAGGAGCAGTGTATGGAGTACATAGCTGCTGAGATGAATGCCGTGCTGGCTGAGTCGGAGGGGGTCAAGCTGGTCCTAGAGAATGTGGCAGGTCAAGGGACAAACGTGGGCTACACCTTCGAGCAGCTCGCCTACATCATTTCGCTCATTGACGATGCCAGCCGTGTGGGCGTCTGCATCGATACAGCGCACACACTGGCGGCAGGCTATGAGATACGTACGGCCGATGGCTATACGGCTATGTGGCAAGCCTTCGATGACATCATCGGCTACGACAAGCTCTGTGCTATCCATCTGAATGATAGTAAGAAGGACTTGGGCACCCGCGTGGATCGTCACGAGTCTATTGGCAAAGGATTTATGGGGACTGACCTTTTCAAAATGCTGATGGACGACCCACATCTAGACAACATCCCGATCGTCCTGGAGACGCCTGTGCCTGAGCTATGGGCGGAGGAGATCGCTTACCTCTATGCACTCTAATACACTATGCTAACGAAGATCTACGCTGACACGCCCGACTACGCTGTGGTGCGTGAGGTGATCCAATGCCTGGAGAGTGGCGGAGTCATTATCTATCCTACAGGTGTAGGCTATGCGCTTGGTTGCTCGGCACTGAAGAAGCGTGCCGTGGAGCAGGTGTGTCAGATCAAAGGGGTAGACAGCAAGCGTCACACACTGGCGATCATGTGTCAAGACCTAGGCGAGGTGGCTCAGTATGCTAAGCTAGGGGATGACATTTTTGCCCTAATGAAGTCGGGCGAGTACGAGCCGGCCACCTATATATTGCCTCCGACGACAACGCTACCGGCACCTTTTCGCCAACGTAAGGAGGTGGGGGTGCAACTATGCAAGCATCCTGTGACGCGTATCATACTGGAGGAGCTGGAGGCTCCGCTACTGACGGGTTCACTGCCAGACCTACCAGAGGACTACGACACAAACTACCTGACCGATCCTGAGCTCATCGAGGAGTACTATGGACATCAGGTAGATCTGATCATCGATGGGGGCGTGGCTCCTGGCGGTCATGGTGCGATCATTGACTGCACGGGCGATACACCTCAACTGCTTCGTGAGGGTACTATCTAAAGCTCTATAGGTACCACCGTATATGTCTCATTCGCACCAGCAGCTCTCCACGCTTTTAGTCACATTCCTGCTCCTAATACTAGGTGCTGTAGGGTGTGCTAAGCAATCTTCGCCAGAGGGTGGGCCTTACGATATGACCCCGCCTCGGATAGTGCGTTGCACGCCTGAGATGAGTAGTACCAACGTCTCTACGTCTCGTGTGCGTATCACCTTCGATGAGTACATACAGCTGGAGCGAGGCGAGGATAAGATAATCTATTCGCCACCACAACGCATTCCGCCGAAGGCTTTGGTCAATCAGAAGCAGCTGATCATCACTTACCAAGATAGCCTCATTGCTAACACGACCTACACGATCAACTTCAATCGTGCGATCAAGGACTACAACGAGGGTAACTACATCGAGCAGTATGTCTATGCCTTTAGTACGGGCGACTACCTAGACACGATGCAGGTGGCGGGGCTGGTGCTTGACGCCTACACGCTACAGCCAGTGCCTCGTGTCCTGGCGGGTATCTACGCTACACCGCTTCCTGCGGACACGCTAGACCGTCCTATGACTCGTATGACCTATACGGACGACCAGGGGCACTTTACCCTACAAAATGTACGAGATGGTGCTTACTACGCCATCGCACTCGTTGATATGGATCGTAGCTATAGCTACAACGCTCCGAACGAGAGCTTTGCGATCACGACCGACAGCTTCCGTACCGAGGTGGTACACCGCTCGGCTCTTATTCCCGCCAAGGAGACAAAGGTGGACTCGCTTGGGAATATGGCTGATTCGCTTGGGAATGCGCCTGACTCACTGCCCAGTACAGCTGACTCGCTTGGAGCGTCTGCAGATGGTGAACTCACCAAGGAGGAAGCTCCTACGACAGCGACAGACAGCGTCTCGCCTTATGTGTACCTCCCCAACGATCTGGTGCTCCTCTTGACACGCCCGAAGACGAATTTCATCCGTCTCGAGCGACTTACGAGACGAGACTCGATGTCGCTTGTGGCGACCTTTACAGAGCCTATTGATACGTTGCCACAGCTTACGATCCTCTCGCCAGACTACCTGACGACCGACACGAGCTACTATCCAGACCTCTCGACAGATCGTAAGAGTCTCGTCTACTGGCTCTCGCCTCACGATTCGCTAGCGAGAGACTCAGTCGTGGTGGCTTTTGCCTATCCTACGACTGACTCGATAGGTAATCCGATCAATGTGCTGGACACAATGACGCTACAAGCGCCTAGAGCGCAAGCTGCCAAGGCAAAGGCTAAGACTAACGCTAAGCCAAAGAAGCAACCGAAGATCGCAGCGCCTCAGACGGCTACCGACAGCCTTACTCTGACGGGTGACTCCACGACTCTAGCAGATCCAAAGAATGACCTAAGAGCTGTCACGCTCCTTTCGCTCGATAATATCAACAAAGAGACGACCCGTGACTCCCTTTGGATTAGCTACGATGTGCCGATCCTAGGCATTGACACGACACTGGTACAGCTCGCTAAGTTGGTCGATTCGGTACCACAACCTATCTCTTGCCAGTTGCGACCTGACAGCATACGACGCTGCCGATGGTTGGTAGACTTTGCCAAAGAGCCTGGCACTACTTATCGGCTCACGGTAGATACCGCTGCCATAACGGGGCTCTATGGCGGTGTCAGTGCATCAGCACAGAAGGATCTCAAGATCGCCTCTGAGACCGAGCTAGGCTCTCTCGCTGTCACGCTCACGGGACACCCTACGGATAGTCCGCTCTACGTATACCTACTCAGTAGTAAGGAGGAGATACTGGCGACTGCTCAGCCCGATAGTGCGGGCTTAGTGACCTTTACGGAGCTGGCTCCTGGCGCTTACTTCCTCAAGCTTTATGTGGACCTTAATGGCAATGGCACTTGGGATGGGGGCGTCTACCCCGCGACTCCTCCTGAGCCTGTGCGCTATCTACCTCAGACGGTGAATGTACAGGCGCGCTTTGCCACGGAGCAAACGTGGGCATACGATGGTACGCCCCTAGCAGAGCAACGCCCCAAAGAGTTGGAAGGCGATAAGCAAGCGGAGGGAGGCGATGATCGTACTAAGTCAGAGAGGCAAAAGCGAGATCTCAACGTCGAGTATGCTCAGCGTATGCGGGAGCGATACGGCAAGCGCTGGAACCCGACAGATCGCGAGCGTAAGATCATGGGGCTCCCCTCTCGTGAGGAGGAGCGACTGGCGCGAGAGCGTGGCGAAGAGATTGAGATCGGTGCTCCGCCCAAGGAGCAGGAGCAGGGTCAAGACGACAAGCAGGGTAAGCCTCAGACACAACCACTCGGTACAGGGAGTGGCTCGCCTCTCCGCACCAATCCGTCCCAGACCAACCCATCTATAGCGCGACAGTCTGCGGGACAGCTACAAAGTCGCTCTCAGCAGGTCTCTCGCTAAAGGCTTTTATCTCGGGAATAGATTGATCACTCCATCATAGCGTAGACCAACGTATGCTGGAGGGGAGGTAACGCTGCGAGGAGCTGATCGGGTGTAAAAGGCTTGATGAGCCGGTCGATAGGACGTGGTGCGAAGAGTAGCTGGCGACGGTGGCGCAAGACACAGTAGCGACCGCTGTTCACTGGGATTTGCTCATCGAGTAGGTCGAAGACGATGCGCTGCTCATCGTGATAGAGCGCAGCGGGGAGGAGCTGATCCTCTTCTAGCAAGCCTTGCTCAGCAGCCCACGTCAGTAGCTCAGCGATGCGCAGTGGACGCAGCATACCAAAGGGAGCAGATAGGTCAAAGGAGCCGTCGACAGGCTCTTCCGCTGGAAGTATGGCGAGGACGCTTTGCAACTTTCCCTCGGCATCTCTATAATAGTAGTAGGTCCTCTCTCCGATCGTGCCGATGCCTCCGTCCTCGAGTGCTAAGCTCTCTAGGAGCGTGCGCCACTGATGATAACTATGTGCGACCGTAGGGTGTTGCTCAGCGAGTGTTGCTTGCCAATAATGGTAGTGCTGCCAAGCTTCACCAGAAGGTAAGTCGGTTGGTTCCCCTTGCAATGTGGGTGTGCTTCGCTTGCCATAGAGCGTGGCGTAGCCCATCTTGCGATAGAACTGGTAGAGCCACTCCTCGGCAGGTATGAGGAAGGCGCAGAGACAATCCTCCTGCCACATCTGCAGGTGGCTCGCTCGCATGAGGAGCTGTACAAGCCCCTTACCTCGCTGGTCACTCTCGGTAGCTGCTCCCGATATGTAGCCAGTGCGCCACCACTGGTCGCGGTAACGCATCAGATAAGGGAGGTACTGCACATGACTGAGTGCACGGCTCTGGTCTAGAGCTGTCAGCAGATGGGTACGACGTGGGTCAAAGGTAGTGCGACTGTAGAGCGCGATGAAGTCATCGCTATCCCCAAAAGTGGTGCGCCAGATCTCTTCGTAGAGTCGTTGCTGCTCAGCCTTTAGTCTCATACTTAAGGTTCCAGCTCACCAGCCCACTCTGGGCGACGCCATACACAGGTGTGCTTCACGAGGCGTACCTCAGGACGGTAAGACTCTTTTGCCTTACGCAAGCCAGGCAGCCCGAGATCTTCCTCCCTATTGACATAGGTGTACTGCTCAGGGATGCTGCGTGCGAACTCACGATTGATGATCGTATAGGCTCCGTCGATGTCGGTGCGCGCCTTCTCAATATGCACGTCGAAGGTGTCCTCCGTAATGGGTGAGCCAAGGGTAAAAGCAACGATCTCGCCACCGATCTCGATCATACCGCCACGCATTTCTAGCGCCTCGTAGTTGTCGAGGAGGCGCTGTATGACCTTTCGCTCCATACGCAAGCTGGGATCAGGCTCACCAGTAGCCTCGGCATGCGCCAGCCACTCATCGGCAAAGTGTGCCACACGCTCTAGTTCGTCTGTGGTGATGGGTAGGTAGCGGTAGTCGGGGTAGGTCGCTTCGAAGCGGTTGATGTGATTGCGCTTCGACTGAAGCTTCTTGCCATTGAGCCGTGCGAGCTTGTCTCTGAGATAGACGTAGTCTATGTAGTCGTCATCTTGGATATGGACGAACTCATCAGGGAAGAGCTTCTCCAGTCGCTCTTTGCAACTCGAAGTCACGCCCATGAAGACGAGTGGATAAGCTTCCCGCTCGGAGATCTCCATGAGTTCCTTGATAGTCGTCGTCCACGAGTTGTCGTCACGACAGAAGGGGCAGAGGTAGACGGGGTGGTCTCGCCGTGGTGAACGAAAGCGGATCACCAGTGTCTGCGTACCGCCGATAGCCCACGAAGTCTCATATTGTACCGCCCAGCCATAAAGATTGGCAAAGGAGATATCGCAGATCGGCTCTGCACCATAATATATATAAGGAAAGACTGTGGAGCGGTCGGCTACATCAATCTGTCTAAAAGGAGTCATAATCTATCTCTTAGTGGCTCAGAAACTCCTGAGCACGTCGTCTGATGGTCTCGTACATCGACTGAAGCCCGTTGCTCCGTGTCGGTGAGAGATGTGACTGGAGTCCCAGTCGGTCTATGAAGTAGAGGGGTGTCTCTACGATAGCCTGTGCAGGCTGATCGTTGTAACAGTAGAGGAGCATGGCGGCGATGCCCTTTGTGATAAGCGCATCGCTATCGGCCTTGAGGTGTAGTGTACCATCCTCCTGAGGAGAGATGATAATCCACACCCGGCTCTGACAGCCGTCGATGAGGTTTTCGCTCGTATGCTCCGTATCATCGACTGGCTCCAGCTGGTCGCCCAGGTCGATGATCATTTGGTAGCGATCCATCCAGTCGTCTACCAGTTCAAATTGTGAGATAAGCTCCTCTTGTCGTTCGTCTATAGTCATAAGTTGATCAAGCTAATCAGTGAACATCTAGGTCTTTGAGCACCGCCATGACGGTATGCCCGACAGCTCCTAGCGTCTCTGCCGAGATGTTGCTCATATTATCTTGTAGTGTGTGCCAATAGGGTGCAAAGCCCTCTTCGCTGCGTGGATCGTAATTGACGATGTCAATGCAGGGGATGCCAAGATTGCGAATTACAGGCACATGATCGTCGGTCAATCCCCCACCGTCAGCTTGGTGGAAATAAGATCCGTAGCCTAGCTCGGCCGCTTTGCTCCACACCTTCGTAAGAAGTTGCGGTGCGTAGCTCTTGGAGAAGTACTCCCAGTAGAAGGTTGCATCACGTCCGCCTACCATATCTAGTAAGATGCCGCCCATCGCTTGATATCCAGCCACGTGCGGATTCTTGCTCCAGTAGGTAGAGCCTAGACACCAGCTCTCCTCGTTGGAGTAAGCTCCATAGTCCTCTCCGTCGAAAAGCACGATATCCACGCCGATCGTCTGAAGCGGTGCGACACCACCTAGCAGACGAGCCACCTCAAGTAGGACGCCTACACCACTGCCTCCATCATCAGCACCAAGGATCGGC
This sequence comes from uncultured Porphyromonas sp., assembly GCA_900539765.1. GTDB lineage: Bacteria > Bacteroidota > Bacteroidia > Bacteroidales > Porphyromonadaceae > Porphyromonas. The sequence goes on from UQDF01000005.1 coordinate 19,206, forward strand.
TGCGTATGGTTAGCGGCGTTAGGATCTTTGTCTGCCCAGGGGCGTGTGTCCCAATGCGCCATGAGGAGGATACGCTGCGAAGCAGAGGGATTGTACGAAGCAATCAGGTTGGTCAGCGGGAGCCTCGTGCCGTCATGCGCTGTCGCCTCAAAGCTCTGCTCCACGACCGTCGCGCCATACTGCGTTAGTCGCTCTTTCATCCAGGCGAGACAAGCTGTATGCCCCGAGGAGCCTGGGATACGAGGTCCGAAGGCGACCTGCTTGGCCACAAAGTTGTAAGCGCTATCCGCTTCAAAGGGGGTAGCCACACGAGGTGTCGCCTGCTCCTCTTGAGCGGTCTTTTGGCTTTGCTGATCCTTATTGCAGGAGAATAGCAAGAAGCCGAAGATGAGCGGTAAAATGTATTGTGTGATACGTATCATAAGAATTAAAAGCTAAGTGGGTCAATGCTCGATCCCAGGACGCGATAAGACTCCGTCGTGGTAATAATGCTTGACCTCTGCAAAGTTAGTGACAAGCTGGCAATGTGGGAGTAGCTCTTCACAATAGTGTCGCCCCGTGAGTACCAATTCGCACTCATCAGGGCGTTTTTTTATTGCATCGATGAGCTTTGCTACTTTGAGCAATCCTAAGCCGACAGCCATAGAGACCTCGTCCCAAATGACTAGATCATAGAGCCCCGAGCACATCTGCTCGACAGCCCGTGCCAGTCCCTGCTCGGCAGCCTGCACATCCTCAGCACTCGCCTTGTGATCGATCAGACAGCCCGTACCGCCATACATCGATCCGTAGAGCTCGATGGTACACTCCTCCGGCTTCGTATGCTGCTCCAGAAAGAGTATATCACCGTAGCGCATCGTCTTGATAAACTGCCCTATGTAGACCCGCCCGCTATGACCGAGCGTACGCATGACTAGTCCCATAGCTGCAGTGCTCTTCCCTTTGCCCGTACCATAATAGTAGTGGACAAAGCCTCGCTCCCACACGCTCATTAGCGACTGACAGGCTCGTAGTGAAAGCCTCCTCCCTCTTGCTGCTTAGCAGACGAAGAGCTACCACTATCTCTCAATTGACTAGAGGATTGACGACGATTTTGACTTATACTCTTGTCAAGCGATTTAATCGAGCGCTTAGGACCTTGAGACATAACGCCAGAACCACGATAATACTGTCGCGCCTCGGGGAGGAATTCCTGAATAGCTCGGATACGATTCTGATCACTCGGGTGCGTGCTGAGGAACTCTGGCGATTTCTTTCCCTGCTGCGCCATCTTCTGCCAGAGCGTCACAGCTGCTGCGGGATCGTAGCCCGCCATAGCCATAAAGACCATGCCTATCTTGTCCGCCTCATACTCCTGCTTGCGACCATAAGGGAGCGAGACCAAGAGCTGCGAACCGATCGGATAGACCTGCTGCAGGACGCCCCCTAGAGCAGCACTCTGAGAGCCGACCATTCCCGTCAAGACCTGTCCGCCTAGCTGCGTAAGCATCTCACGACTGATGCGCTCATTAGCATGCTTAGCCACAGCGTGAGAGACCTCGTGTGCTATGACCGCTGCCAGCTCATCGTCAGTAGGTCGTGTCGCCTGGAGCAAACCACTATAGACGACAATCTTGCCCCCAGGCATACAGAAAGCGTTGACCTGACGATCACGAACGAAGTTAAACTCCCACTGTGTCGCCTGCGCTATCTGTTCGTAGCCGTTGTTGCGCAGATAGTTGTCTGTCGCCTGCGCTATGCGCTGCGCTACACGAAGTGTCTGCTGTCCTTGGGGTGAGCTATTGTCCACGTTCGCCTTGCGGATAAACTGTTTATACTGTTGTGCGCTAGCCGCCGATATCTCAGCGTCCGACACGAGATTGAGTTGTTGTCGTCCCGTGATAGGTACGACGCCACACCCAGCTAGTAGTAGCGTTAGGGTGAGTGCTGTAATCCATCTTGCTATCTGTGTCATCTTCTTAGTATGTTAATTAAATCCATGAGACCATAGTCTCTACTAATGCAAAGATACTCTTTTCGCATTAGCTGTGCCATAGCCCCAAGGAGCAAGAATCATCTCTAAGGCTTATAGACCAAGGTGCCGCAAGGATTCTCGAATGAAGTAGAAAAAAAAAAGAACCTCCGTCTAGATGACCGAAGTCGTCCAGACGGAGGTGTTTCATCCGTACGATACTGTCAGCTCAGGGACAAGTATCGTCTGTCAACTATTATAGCTTGAAGTAGAGCTCCTCAGCCTCAGCCTTGCGTCCCATCATATCGAGTGCGATAGCTGTGGGTAGCTTGGCACGACTGTCAGACTGAATGGTAGCGAGGACGCTGTATGCTTCCCTAGCATTCTTGTCATACTCAAGGAGTGCATTAGCATAGTTGAGCTTAGCAACCACATCATTAGGGTTCTGCTCATAAGCTGTGCGATAGATAGCTACGGGATTTTCACCTCTAGCGACCTTTTGATTGGCTAGCGTGTAGAGCTCACTGAGACTTAGCAGCTTAGCATTGGTTGAGTAGATATGTGCCAGTTCAGAGACCTCAAAGGGACGTACGCGATAGCTCATCGTAAAGGTAGTATGACGAAGCTTAGGATAGTAGTTGTCTAGGAGGTCACGATAGACCTTGCCACCATTGAGAGCCTTGATATCAGCCTCACGCTGCGTATCAGTGTCGTACTTATCGATAATGTCGAGGATCGTCTGACGCTCTGACATATTGCTAGCATCTACGAGCTTGCGTAGACCATCCCAATCCTCACCCTTACCCTCGGCAACTACTTCGACCTTATTGAAGAGTGCCTTGTGAGAGCTCTTGACATAGTTGTAGAGAGTCTTGGTACGACGATCGGAGAGTGCTAAGTTGTAGTCAAAGGGAGCCTCGGGAGATGCGTAACCATAGATATAGACAGTGTGTAGCTCAGCACCCTCGATCTTGGTGGCTTTCTTTACGAACTCATCGAGACGTGCTAGCTCAGCAGCGTTGTTTTTGAAGTCCTTGCGAAGGTCGTGCTTGTCTACAACGAACTGGATATTCGCATCAAAGCTCTCAGCATACTCCTTGAAGGCCGTAGCCGCTGGCTCTATATAGTTGTACTTGTAGTCTTCAGGGCCAAAGGCTGGCATGGACTGTGGATCACCTTGAGCCACAGACGTATCCTTAGGACAGTTACCACAGCTATAGGTCTCTATCTCTAGCTCCATATGTCCGCGAGACATCCAGCTCTCGAAGGGGCGCTCATAGACCATGTGAGGGAGTTCCTTGACACCTCGTGCATAGACAGACCCCTCGGGCCGTGAGTAGATCTCCTTAACTAGTGGATCACTATTGTAGAGATCATGCTGACGCTTGAGGACCTTGTAGCGAGAATTGCCAGCCACATAGATCTTGGGTAGTCTCAGAGACTTGCTTCTGTCTGCAGAGATATAGACAGGAGTAATGCGAATGAGCTGCTGTGAACGAACATTGGCATAGGGAGTTGCATCTAAGTTGATGCACAGCATATTGCGATCCACATCTCGTGTGATCGTGCAGTGGTCTGCTAATAGTGCGATCGTCTGAGTCTCCTCCGCTTTGGAGAATTGCTGGGCAGATAGAGTTCCTCCGATAGTCCCTAGTAGCATCGTGAGGAGTATGAGTAAGCGGGATATCTTGATATTCATAATCTTGTGTCTGTGTTATTAGATGTGCTACTAACGATTACTTAAGGAAGAAGACGTACGAGATCGTTGCTTTCGTAGGTCCCACATAGTTAGCATTGCCCTCATCGATTTTCGTACCACAGCGCTGACAGGGGAACTTGTCGTAGTCTATGCGAGCATAACCTGCGCCGAGCGAGAATTCGAGAGAAGAGCGTGACGAGAGTACCCACTGGTAGCCTACGCTAAGACCTCCACCATAGAACCACCCCTGGTAGCGGTGATCCTTCATGATAGAGTCCTCGTTCTCTAGGACGAAGGGGATGTCTATACCACTCACGTTCATCTGTCCTACATGTCCGTGCAGACCGAGGAACCAGCCATTGAAGACATCGCAAAACCAATAGCGAAGCTCAGGCTGAGCCATCCAGTGAGCCCACTTGGTCTCGCTATAGTTTGGATCATCTACATCTAGGTTGAAGATGAATGAGTTCCACCCAACTTGGGTGTCTAAAGTAAGCTTCTTGCCCATCGCAAACTCTAGTGAGAGGTTGGGCGTAAGGATGGCATCATAAGCTAAGTTGTGCTTGAGAGCAACTTGCTGTGCCGTGGCCGCGAATCCTATGGTTAGGATGAAGCCGATTGTGATCACTATCTTTCGTATCATATAGTAGGGGGGGTTGGATACAAATTCAATTATCCTAGTGCTACAAAGTTACAGAATTCATTTCAAACAAGCCAACTTATTGGATAAAAGAACTTAACCATATTGGTCTTTCTTTTGATTATACCGTTATTTAGCCCTTTCTGAAAGGGCATCAGAGCAAAAAAGTCTCCACATAAGCAAGTCGACAGCGCATATCCCACTCATAGGGATATGCGCTGTCGACTTATTTTTCACTCTTATCGATTGACTTGTCGACTTAGAGATAAGTCTAGCCGAAGTTATCGAAGTTGATCTGCTCGGGCGGTACGCCTAGGTTGTCCAGCATCTTAATAGCTGCTGCCGACATAGGACCAGGACCGCACATGTAGTACTCGATATCCTCAGGAGCCTCGTGATCCTTGAGGTAGTTATCGTAGATAGCTTGGTGTATGAAGCCCGTCAGACCTGTCCAATTATCCTCTGGCAGTGGTGCCGAGAGTGCAATGTGGAAAGAGAAATTCGGGAACTCACGCTCGATAGCACGGAAATCCTCCTCGTAGAAGATCTCGCTGCGTGAGCGAGCTCCATACCAGAAAGAGACCTTGCGAGTCGTATGCTCCGTGAGGAAGAGGTGTAGCAGCTGAGCACGTAGTGGAGCCATACCAGCACCTCCACCGATGTAGAGCATCTCAGCATCTGAATCCTCGTGAATGTGGAAGTCTCCATAAGGGCCACTCATAGTCACCTTGTCTCCTGGCTTGAGGCTGAAGATGTAAGAGGAGGCGATACCAGCGGGTACCTTCTGCCAAGTGTGTGTCACACGATCCATAGGAGGCGTAGCGATACGTACGTTGAGCGTGATGATGTTACCCTCGGCCGGATAGTTTGCCATAGAGTAGGCGCGGACAGTCTCCTCGGTATTCTTTGCCGTGAGACCCCACATATTGAACTTGTCCCAGTCGCCACGGAACTGCTCCTCGACCTCGTAGTCGCTGTACTTGACCTCGTACTTAGGAATCTTGATCTGAGCGTAGCTACCACTCTTGAAGTCCATGTGCTCACCCTCGGGGAGCTTGACGACAAACTCCTTGATAAAGGTCGCAACATTCTTATTAGAGATGACTTCGCACTCCCACTCCTTGACGCCAAAGACGCTCTCGGGGACGATCACCTTCAGATCTTCCTTTACCTTGGTCTGACAGCCGAGACGCCAGTGTGCCATCTGCTCTTTGCGAGAGAAGAAGCCCTTCTCTGTGGCGAGGATCTCCCCCCCACCCTCTACAACACGACAGCGACACTGTCCACAGCTACCACTACCGCCACAGGCGCTAGATAGGAAGATGCCTTCGTTCTGTAGCGTATTAAGGAGCGTACCGCCCATCGGCACCACTAGGTCCTTGACATCGTTGACATTGATATGTACATTGCCAGAGGGGATAAGCTTACTCTTAGCTACTAGGAGCACCACGACGAGGAGCAGCACGACCAGAAGGAAGACTACTACACTCGAGAGTATTATTAAGGTCATTTGATCCATATCTGTAGGCTATTAGAGTTTGACACCAGAGAAGCTGAGGAATGCGATACCCATCAGACCCGTGACGATGAGCGTGATACCAAACCCTCTCAGAGGCTTCGGTATATCACTATAGGCTAGACGCTCACGAATAGCTGCTAGGCCGACGATAGCTAGTAGCCAGCCGATGCCCGATCCGAAGCCGTAGACAGTCGCCATACCCGTATTGATGAAGTCACGCTGCTGCATAAAGAGCGAACCACCGAGGATCGCACAGTTCACAGCTATGAGCGGTAGGAAGATACCGAGCGAGTTGTATAGCGAGGGGCTGTAACGCTCCACGATCATCTCGACCAGCTGCGTAAAGGAAGCGATGACGGCGATGAAGACGATGAGCGATAGGAAGCTCAGGTCGACCATCGCAAACTCCTCGCCGAGCCAGCTCAGCGCTCCCGCCTTAAAGACGTAGGTCTCCAGGAGGTAGTTGATCGGTAGCGTACAGGTGAGGATAAAGGTTACTGCCAGCCCCAATCCGAGTGAGGTCTTGACATCTTTGGATACAGCTAGGTAAGAGCACATACCTAGGTAGTAGGCAAAGATCATATTGTCGACAAAGATCGACTTAAAAAATAGACTTAGATAATCCATTGCTTAGACTTTAATCTGTGTGTGACCAATGTATTATATGGATTGGAGAGCTTACTGCTCCTGTAGATCCTTGTTTTTACTACGCTGTATCCATACGATACAGGCGAGGACGATGAGTGCCATCGGAGGCATGATCATCAAGCCGTGATTGACATAGCCCATATCGTAGAAGGACTGCGGGATAATCTGATATCCGAGTAGCGACCCTCTACCGAGTAGCTCACGGACGAAGCCGATGATTACCAAGACGAGTCCATAGCCCAGACCATTGCCGACACCATCGAGGAAAGAAGCCTTAGGACCATTTGCCAAGGCAAAAGCCTCTAGACGACCCATCAAGATACAGTTCGTAATGATCAGACCGATGTAGACCGACAGCTCCTTAGAGACATCGTAGACATAGGCCTTGAGCACCTCATTGACGATCGTCACAAGCGCAGCGACCACCACCAGCTGTACGATGATACGGATACGATTAGGTATCGTGTTGCGCAGTAGCGATATGATTACGTTGGCAAAGGCGACAACCACCGTCACCGATAGAGCCATCACTAGAGCGGGCTTGAGCTGAGCGGTGACCGCCAGCGCCGAGCATATACCGAGCACCTGGACGGTGACTGGGTTATTCTTATTGAGAGGTCCTAGGAATACCTCTTTATTACTTATCTTACTCATAGCTTAGATTACTCTCTCTTGATTATTCTACTGCTACTGCTTGACCACTACGTATCTGCTCTATGTAAGGGAGGTACTCGTGGATAGAGCTCCAGAGCATGTTGTTGACACCATTGCTCGTGAGCGTACCGCCAGAGATACCGTCCACATAGTCTTGGTCGGTAAGTGTCCGACCAGGCTTGACGACTGCGATAGACTTAAACTGCTCGTCACGATAGAGCTGCTTACCGACGAACTCCTGTGAGAAGTGCTTCGTAGCGATCTCGGCACCTAGTCCAGGAGTCTCACCAGCGTGCGAGAAGTCGGTTCCGTAGACAGTCGACCCGTCTGCCTGCACAGCTAGGAAACCCCAGATAGCGCCCCATAGACCAGCACCATCCATCGGGAAGATGTAGAGCTGCTGTCCCTCGATCTCTGCCACATAGACAGGAAGTCCGAGTGAGGGGTCTTGCTGACGGAGCTTAAACTGATTGGCCGTATTCATCTGGAAAGCCTCATTTTGCGCAATCTGATCACCCTCAAAGGTAGCGATCACCTCGCCCTGACCATTGACCAGTAGCTCCTGCTTGATCACCTGCGTATAGGTCGGGATGACCTGATCTTTGGTAGGCTCTAGGTGTACAGCACGTAGTATCTGCTGCATCTTGTCGATACGCTCATTCTCTAGTTGCGGCTTGCGTAGCGCCACAGCGGTGAGCGCTAGAGCTATTGCGACTACGACCACCATAATGGCTGCGTAGAGGATCGTGTAGGTATTACTATCTCTATTCATAGTCGTAAGGAAGATCAATGTTTAGCTGCCGTCGCCCAGCGCTTCTTACGCTTGGAGACGTTTTTATTTACTACCACATAGTCGATGAGCGGTGCGAAGACGTTCATCAGCAAGATAGCGAGCATCATACCCTCAGGATAACCTGGGTTGAGGACACGTATGAAGACGCACATGACACCTACGAGGAGACCGTAGATCCACTTACCCGTCTCGGTACGTGCCGAGGTGACAGGGTCAGTAGCCATAAAGACAAGACCGAAGGCAAAGCCTCCATAGAGCAGGTGATGCGTGATGTCAAGCTGCATAGCAGCGGTCGTACCGATAGCGTTAAAGAGGAGCGTCATCAGCGCTGCACCGACTACCCCACTCACGATGATCTTGTAGCTTGCCACGCCTGTCCAGATCAGTAGGATCGCACCTAGTAGGATCGCAAAGGTCGACACCTCACCGATACTGCCCGGGATAAAGCCCCAGAAAGCATCCCATAGTGAGGAAGGCTCACCGAGCGTATTCACGATCGTGGGGAGCGTGTCGCCAGCCGTAGCCACCTGACCCAAGGGAGTAGCCCCTGAGAAGCCGTCAACAGCTGCCGTAGCCATATCGCCACCACCTCCGAAGCCAAGGATAGGCTTCGTACGGACGAATACCTTGTCGCCTGTCATCGCTGCCGGATAGGCAAAGAAGAGGATAGCACGGGTGACCAGCGCCACGTTAAAGACGTTGTAGCCCGTACCTCCGAAGACCTCCTTGGCGAAGATCACAGACATAGCGACTGCCACAGCGATCATCCAGAGTGGCGTACCAATGGGGACGATCATCGGGACCAGCATACCAGTCACAAGGTAACCCTCTTGGATCTCCTCGTGCTTCCACTGTGCTACAGTAAACTCGATAGCCAACCCTACCACATAAGAGACGATGATCTTAGGTAGTACAGCTAGGAAGCCAAACCAAAACATCGACCAGAAGCCAGCCGTCTGACCGATAGCAATGAAGTGCTGGAGACCCACATTGTACATACCAAAGAGTAGAGCGGGTATAAGAGCTATCACCACCGTACTCATAACACGCTTGCTATCTATAGCATCATGCACATGCACACCCCCTCGCGGAGCCGCTGTCGTATGCGGCACATAGAGGAAGGTCTCAAACCCATCAAAGAGCGAGTGAAACGCATGCAACTTACCCCCAGGTTCAAACTTCGGGCGTCGCTTATTGAATCTATCTTTTAGTGACATATAATATAGTAGTCATAGTCCATAGCCTTACGATGACGGAGCTTACCCCTCCCCTCGTCAGGCTACTGGTTTTAGTTCATCTCCTTATATAGTAGGTCTAGACCTTGACGCACGATGTGCTGCAGCTCCATCTTGGAGGTGTCGACGAACTCGCACAGAGCGAAGTCCTCAGGAGCCACCTCGTAGATGCCCAGCTCCTCCATCTTGTCAATGTCAAAAGCTATGATCGCCTTCAGCAGATACTCCGCATAGATATCCAGCGGGAAGACACTCTGCAACTCATGACTCATGATCATCGCACGCTTGCCTCCCTTGAGACGAGCGTCTAGCGTATAGCGCTTGCGAGGCATGAGCCAGCTCAGATAGGTGCGACTCTGGCTAAACTCTCCAACACGAGGCATAGCCCACCCGAGCAACTCATCACGATCAGACCCATCGGGGATCACCGTGATCTGATCACAACTCATCGGGAGGAAGGGTCGCTCCTCCGTAAGCTGCGTACCTGTCAGCACGTCGCCTGCTACGATACGCATCTTACCCCCATCCTGAGCAAGCTTGCCTAGGCTCTCTAGGCGACAGCCTGGTAGCAGATCCATATAGCCGTGCTCCGCAGCGTGACTACCCGTGATAGCGATACGACGTGTGTAGTCCACATGTCCTGTCTTCAGGAGACGACCAATGAGTGCCACATCTGTAGCACGTAGTGTCCAGACCGTATCCCCCTGATTAACTGGAGCCGTATGATTGATCAGCACCCCTACATTACCCGCAGGATGCGGTCCACGTATCTCTACACGCTCTACCTCTACAGGAAGCGTCAGCTGGCTACCCTGTGCGACACCGACGTAAACCTTGCCAGCCGTCAGACGAGCCAAGGCGCGGAGTCCTATACGTAGCTCCTCCTCACGTCCCTCCAGTAGATAGTCGATCTCAGGAGCTAGTGGAGCGGTCAGATGAGCTGTGACAAATATATCTCGTGGTGCGATCGTAGGATCAGCAATGCGATCGTAAGGTCTCTGACGTATGAGCGTCCATAGGCCAGACTCTAGGAGCAGAGCCTGTAGTTTGCTCGCCTCACCCTCGAGTAGTCCCTCTACTGCGAAGGCGTGCTGCGTCTGTAGCTCATCGGGGCGTATCTCTACGCTCATAATCTTACGCTTAGCACCTCGATTGATCGCAACCAGCTCACCACTGACGGGCGCTGTGACCCATACCTCTGGGTACTGCTTATCGTAGACAATCGGGTCGCCAGCCTCTACGTGATCTCCTACACGCACCTTCATCTTGGGCGTCAAGCCTGGCACATCATCGGGCACCCATGCATAGGTGTACGAAGCTCCGCCAGAAGGAGTAGTCAGGAGGGTGCGGGGCGCAGTCCCATGGAGTTTGAGATCCAAGCCTCGCTTGATAGTTATCGTTCTTGCCATGACGATCTCTCTTTAGAATCCAACAATTGATGCAAAAGTACTCATTTTATTTGGGACTAGCTCACTTTAGGTACTCAACTCTGCAAATCTCTCGAGTAACGACATACAGGGACGCACTATGACACGAGACTAGCCGTGACTGAATCCTGTAGGGACGCACGATCTGTGCGTCCGTCGTCGTCAAAGGTTACAGCGTCAAGTGTTGGATCAAATATTGCAGCGTTGTGATTTTAACGACAACGGACGCACAGATCGTGCGTCCCTACATGAGTCGTCTTGCCGTTCGACGATGGACATCATGACGTGTAACGATTGGTACTGACGCACGCGCCCACGACTCCTGTAGGGACGCACGATCTGTGCGTCCGTCCCCAAACCAGCGAAACGATGCTGTAACTTCCGTTCGACAACGAACGCCATCCCGCTAGACACTCACCGTGCGTCCCTACATACGTCGTCTTGCCGTTCGACAACGGACGTACGAATGGATCGGGGGCGGTCGTCACACGAAGCTAATCTCCACGTGGAGATTCTCGATTCTCTACGTGAAGAATAAAAAAATAGCCACGTGAGGATTTTCTATTTCCCCCGTCACGGCATCGGAAAAACAAGAAGCCCCCGAGATAATCCATATGGATGTACCTCGGGGGCTATCTCTATTGTTTAGGATCTCTTGCGACGCCCTATCCTATCAGCTAGTCATATACTAGCGGTGGGCAGTGTGTCGCCGAGCTTGTCTTCCTATTGATTACCAGTTAGCTATAAGCTCCTTATTAGCGAAGCGATCCTGAAGTGGGAACTCCCAGATGAACATCTTGTCCGTGTGAGACTTGTGCATATCTAGGCTCTTCTCGTGGAGAGCACCTGGCGCACCAGCTAGAGCTGGCTGTGCGGGCTTGCCACTACGATCGAGGTCGACCTGCCAGCGCTTGAGATCGGTCATACGGGTTCCCATACCGACCATCTCACGTGTACGCTCATTCATGACAGCCTGCTTGATCTGATCCTGTGTCGTAGCCTTAAGCTCATCACCTAGACCACGAGCCATACGGAAGTCTTGTAGGGTAGCCTTAGCACCAGCTACATCCCCACTCCAAGCCTCAGCCTCAGCCTTGATGAGCCAAGCCTCTGCTATGTCAAAGAGGTGTGTCGTATGAGCATAGCTAAAGAGGTGCTTAGAGCGATCCTGATCTAGGTCTGGATTACCTCTGAACTTAGAGACCATAATACCTCCAAGATCTTTGGTATCGTAAACGAATACCGTGACTCCGTTAGGACCTGAATTGCTAGAACCCTCGAACCAGTTCGTATAGCGCCAGTCCTTACCATCCTGAGGTACATCTGTATCGATAGGCTTGTTGTACAGGTCTAGTAGATACTGAGTAGGTAGCCATACAGGTACAGCTAGCTCTACATCACTACCATCGTTAAGAGCCTCCTTGAGGTAGCGGATACCATGTAGGATACCACCGACACGACCCACCTTCTTATTTGCGTAGGTCTTGATCATAATCTCCGTAGAGGTCTCGTACTTCCAGATGTTTTGAAGAGCAGTCTTGTCCTTAGGATTGTCCTGAGGAGCGACACCCTGTGTAGAGAGTGGGTAGTTGTCAATGAACTTCTCAACCTCGGCGATAGCATCATTATATCTGTGCATCTCAAGGAGTATGCGAGCGCGTATAGCGTAAGCATAGTCATCAACGAGATAGCAGGGGATGCCGTCCATCTGCAGATCATTGTAAGAAGCCTTGGTAGGTAGCGCCTTAGCAGCCTCAGCTAGCTCATTGAGGCACCACTCGTAGACCTCCTTCTGAGTCGAACGCGCCTTAGGCGTCTCCTTAAAGAGAGGGTCATACTTCTTCATCATGACGATACCTAGATCGCCACCATCGTTGGCATCATTGTAGCGCTTAGAGAAGCGTGTCATCAGACGATAGTGAGCCAGTGCACGGAAGGTGCGAGCCTCTGCTATATAGGTATCGATATTGATCTTATCCTCATCTGATAGATTCTTCATAAGCTCCTCATTTGCCTTAAACTCTTCAGTACGCATGATGAAGTAGTTGGCATCCTTGATGAGTGAGCTGTAAGAACCATAGTAAGCAGCGATCTCATCAGCATTACGTAGTAGCTGCTCGTCCCAGTCGTAGAACTTACCATTGGCACCATTGTCACGGAAGTTGACGACATTGTAGAGATCAGCCTGGTAGTCACCGATGACCAGATTGCCTGGAGCCTCAGATCCTCTGACCGTCTCAAACATAGCCTCACGTGTCCACTTGACATCCTGCATCGTCTTGAACTCGGTCTGCTCCTTGTTACCCTCGGGGATATACTCTACTTTACAAGCAGCGAGAGCAAGTAGCGATACAAGCAAGAGACCTAGGGTCTTGATATGTTGTTTCATACTATATTTTCTATTATAAGGTGATTAGATAGTCCTCGCTTAGAATGTGATCTGAAGACCTCCTACATACTGGCGGGTGTTAGGATAGCTATTCATAGCCATATTGTAACCAGCCTCTGGGTCAAATCCACTAAACTTAGTAAAGGTGAGTAGGTTACGTCCTGTCACATAAACACGAACACCTGAGATGACGCCGATCTTCTCAAACCACTGGCTAGGCAGTGCGTAAGAGAGACGTACGTTCTTCAAGCGAAGGAATGAAGCATTCTCCAAGAGACGAGAGTCGAAAGCGATCTGCTCACCAAACTTAGGAACGTCTGTATTCGTATTCTCTGGGGTCCAAGCGTCGAGGACCTTGCGGTTCTTGTTGTTGTCTAGGAAATCGCTGCTCATGTTCTCTGTAAAGTAGCGGTCATTATTCATAATCCACTTACCTACGTTGAATGCCCAGTCGATATCGAGTGCTAGACCCTTCCAGCTGGCTCCCATAGAGAAACCACCATTGAATGGAGCGCGGAGCTTCTTGCCAGAAGCACGAAGGAGCTTGTCCTCCTCGTAGTTCTCTGTGACACGATCCTCTGAGATGTTACCATTCTCATCGGGTACATACCAGCGCTGCTTACCAGTCTCGGGGTTGACACCAGCATACTCAGCAACGAGGAACTGCTCAGCCTCACCAGTCTTGTATACAAGTCCATAGCTCGGCATCTTGTACTCCTCTAGGTCATAGAATAGCTTGGTGATCTTCTCGTGGTTGTAGTTGAGTACGGCAGAAGCGTAAACGTTCCAATCACGTGTACGAACGATGTCGTAGCTAACCGTCAGGTCAATACCCGTATTGGTCATCGAGCCTACGTTCTCATAGCGAGAAGCAAAGCCAGAGATGTAAGGTAGAGGTACTGACATAAGCATGTCGTCCGTGATACGGTGATAAACGTTGGTCACCGTGTGCAGGCGATTATCGAAGGCATCGAAGTCTACACCCACGTTGAGGTTAGACTGCTTCTCCCAACCGAGGTTAGGATTACCAATCGAAGCTGCATAGAGACCGAAGATACCACTATAGTTCACACGACTGAGGTGTGGGTAGAATGCTAGCGTAGGGATAGAAGAGTTACCCGTCGTACCCCAGCTGGCACGTAGACGTAGCGTGTTGAGCCACTTGACGTGCTCTAGGTGTGCACGATAGATATCATAGGTAGCACCTACTGAGTAGAAGAGTGCTGTCTGATTGTCAGCACCAAATTGTGAAGAAGCATCACTACGTAGTGATAGGTCTAGGTGTAGGTAGTTGTCAAAAGAGTAGTTGACACGACCGAAGAAAGAGAGGTAGTTGTAACCACCCTTAGACTGATCAGGTAGCTCTAGATCCTCAGGCTGTGTACTACCAGAACCGAGGAGCATAAACTCTGGATGCTCTAGACCGTTAGCATAAGCAGCAATGATGTCTGAGCGGCTCTGTACCCACTCCTGACCGAGTAGGAAGGTGAGCTTGTGCTGGTCAGCAAAAGAGGTGCGGTACTCAGCTGTGTTGGTCCAGGTGAAGAGGTTTGTGAGACCACGACGCTCACTTCTCCAACCACGCTGATCGGTTCTCCAATAAGCACCTGGCAAGAGATGTCTAGAAGAGGTGCTGTGTGTCAAGTCAAGACCAGCTTGCGTCTTGATGATCAGACCCTGGATAGGCGTTAGCTCTGCATAACCTGCGATATTTGCCTGATAGCCGTTAGCAACGCTGCTGAGATACTCATCTCTAACATCCTGGAAGACTGCAGCTTCTCCAACCTGAGTTAGGTACCAATAGCGACGTAGCTCACCATTCTCATCATAAGGTGTGAAGTAGCGAGGCTGAACGAGAGCTCCAAACGGGCCCTCATTCACGTAAGAATTACCCTCAAAGCTAGAAGCATACTGTGTCGTATAGGCTCCGAAGAGGTTAGCACCTACCTTGAGCCAGTCCTTGACCTTTGAATCAACACTGACACGACCATTGTAGCGTGTGAAGCTGTTGCGACCACGAGTCAGACCCTCCTGTGAGAGTGTACCCATAGAGATGTAGTACTGCGTACGGTTGCTACCACCGCTGAAAGAGAGGTCAGCATTGTACGTAGGAGCCTTGCGTCCCATGAGGAAGTCTAGCCAGTCAAAGTTGTAATCTGCAGGATTATAGTCATCCACATCAAAGAGTGGAGTGAATGGCCATGCCTCCTTTTCGTTCTCGTTCTTAGCCTTTTCGTTGAGCTTCTTGAGGAGGTCAGTCTTGTCCTTAGCCTTTAGGTATCCATGATCAGCCTGATACTGGAGTAGCTCATCACCAGTCATCATGTCATCGTAAGGCTTCTTATTGATAAACTGAGAGACACCATACTGTGCATTGACAGTGATGTGTCCTAGTCCCTCGTCAGAGCGCTTACCCTTTTTGGTTGTGATGATGACGACACCATTAGCAGCACGAGCACCGTAGATAGAGGTCGAGGAAGCATCCATAAGGACGTTCATACTCTCGATATCGTTGGAGTTCATAGCCATAACGGTAGCTAGGTCGGTCTGCATACCATCTACGATGTAGAGAGGTGTCGATCCAGCCGTCAGAGAGCCCGCACCGTGGATCTGTACGCTAGCCACAGCGTTGGGGTCTCCAGAGGTCGTCATGACACTCATACCAGCGACCTTACCTTGTAGTGCGTCCATCACGTTGGCTACAGGCTTCTCAGCGATCTGCTCACCAGATACACGAGCCATAGAGCCTGAGATCGTGCTGAGCTTCTGACCAGAACCGTAACCTACTACGACGACCTGATCTAGGGTCTTATCGTCAGTCGTCATGACGACGTTCATCACCTTGGTGATGGGTACGGAGATCGTCTTAAGACCTACATAGGAGAAGGTCAGCTTCTTAGCAGAGGCAGGTACACTGAGTGTAAACTTACCATCTACGTCTGTCGTGGTACCGATAGAGGTGTTGCCCTCTACGACCACGTTCGCAAACATCACCGGCTCTTTATCCTCTCCCGAGGTTACAGTACCTGTGATGGTCCTATTCTGCGCTACAGCCCATCCTATGCTGGCCGTTAGCATCAGAAAGAATAGAGCCAATCTTTTCATAAAACTCTTCTTTAGCGTTAGTTATACATTGATAGTTTGAATAGTCATACCCACCCGCCATGTCACGCTAGCAACTATGGCGGTGTGTCTCTGACATAACCTAATAGCAACTGATAGAAACCTTTCTGGCGCTTGAATCTACGCAGGCACCACCCTACATAGAGCCTTCAACATTGCCGAAGGAAGTCTACCTTAACCTTTCGGAAACAAAGGTAGTACAAAAAAGCGTGGAAAGCAAATCTAGAAGGCTA
Source organism: uncultured Porphyromonas sp. (assembly GCA_900539765.1). Taxonomy (GTDB): domain Bacteria; phylum Bacteroidota; class Bacteroidia; order Bacteroidales; family Porphyromonadaceae; genus Porphyromonas. Next base: position 35,517 of record UQDF01000005.1, read on the forward strand.
CTGAAATGCAATAAATCTCACGAATAACGGTCATCGAATATCGCAATGCCCCTATATAAGCAAGCGGTAGTGCTGAGGAGTCTCGGCACTACCGCTATGCAACTTCTTTAGACTAGATAAGTCTAGCGACTAAAGTGTAAAAACGCTACTTGACCAGTCTCTGGGTCTTGACACCGTCAGCTGTACGGATCATAGCGACATACTGACCAGCAGGCAGAGAGGCTACATCCATCGCCATCAGCTGAGTACCCGCAAAGGCTGCTACCTGGACGCCCTCCATACTGTATAGCTCGACAGCCTCTACATCAGTAGCATCTGTGAGCTGTAGCTGTGTGGTGAAGTGTGCTGGATAGAGCTTTACCTCTGAGGTAGCTACATGGATGGGCTCGTTAGGTCGTAGCTCACCTGGATAGTCATAGACGACCTCTACGTAGTAGTCATCAGAGGTCTTGCCCTCAGCATCATCGTATACGAACGTGTCTGATGGTAGCTCAGCGACCTTCTGCCCGTTGCGGTATACGACGTAACTCTTGATCTCGGGGAAGGGTACAGGTAGCTCACCACGTGTGTAGTAGTCGCTGGTCACACCTGGCTGCTTCTTAGGATTGTCAGAGATGACTAGCTCTAGAGCTTGGTATGCCATACGATTCTTGCTATAAGGCTCTGGCCAGAGAGTAAACTTGCGAATGTTGTACTCGTCCTTGAGATCTAGTGCTAGCTTGCAGCCGTCATAGTTTACGTTTTCATCTGTAGAGTTGGCATCTATATAGATGGCTCCCGTAATATTGGATCCATCGAAGGCAAAGCCGACGTCTAGCAGCTGATCATCGCTAATCTCGACAGGTCTCGAGAGCTGGTAAGAGAAGAACTCCTTCTTGTCAGCAGTACCCTGAGGCACGATGAGACCATAGTACTGAACAGGACGACCATCGACTTTCTGACGAATGAAGAAGGAGATGTTTTTCTCCGTATCGATAGAGCCATTAGGCTTGTAAGGTGTATCCTGAGAGGGGATAAAGTTGATCTGGTGTATATAGAGCTTTCGTCCGTTGAGTGGTGACTGACCTAGACGATAGCTGTCATACATATAGATCTTATAGATGTCCTTCTTAGATATGTTGTAGTATCTTAGGATGTCGTCCACCCCACTAGAAGCTTTGAGAGGAGCTATCTTGTCACGGTTCTTGATCTTGGATACGATCTGTGTGTTGTATGGCATCTGCCACTTTACCTTAGCTCCCGTCTTGCCTGTAGAGACAGTCAGCGGAGCTCTCGAGGCGAGCTGTCCAGTGTATAGGGTGTAGTTAGCCGTAGGCGTTGTCACCTCCTGACCATCGATTGTGTAGACCGCCTCGACAGAGTAAGATACACGACCCTTGCGCTTCATATCACCAGAGACTAGATCCTCGCGGGTTGTCTCTGCTTGGCTAGCTATGCGACGGCCATTGCGATACAGATTGTACTTGATCTCGTAACCCTGTGGATGCTGTGGTACAGGATCCCAAGAGATCTGTATCTTTGAGGCGTCTGCTGGATCGATCTTGGCAATGATAGCAGGTACGACGGCTAGAGGCTGATAGTTTTCTCTCCAGGTACCCTTGACCTTTGTGGTGCCAGTACTCTTGGGGTCGAGCCACTTAGCCATATACCACGTATCACCCTTAGACTTATACTTATCAAAGTGTGAGTTCAGACGTCCATAGACACCATCCAGAGCGCAAGGTGCTACAGATCCACCCGTTAGTGTACCGATCTGGTTACCCTCAGCGTTGAATAGTGGCGAGCCAGATGATCCGCCCTCAGTATTACCTCTAGTGAATCTGAAGCCGAAGTGGTCATCAGCACCACCTCCGAGAGACCATGTGGTGATGGAGACACCACCATCGAAGATTGAGACCTTGGCAGCGTCACCTGAGGGGTGATGTAGGCTAGCGCCTCTAGGCCAAACCGTAGGAGCTGCATCCCAGCCTGAGTAGTAGACACGATAATCTAGAGGTATCTCTTTTTTGAGCTCGAGGAGGAGTCCATCCGAATAGCCCTTCATCGGCAAGAAGGACTTCATCTCGGCACCTACCATACTCACCTCTTGCAATGTAGCGTAGTCACCACTAGAGCAGCGAGGCTTCTCATAGTGGAAGGAGAAGATCCACTGGTTCAGCTGTAGTGGAGAGACCTCAAACTTATCAGTTATGCTGGCACAGTGTGCTGCGGACATAACATATGGCTTGAAGTCGCCAGCCACATTGTTCACTAGGTTACCCGAGCAAAAGCCGATGCCTCTTCCTCCGACCATCAGCATAGCCACGGAGCTAGCCTTCTGATCCTGGTAAGGGTCTCCCTCTGGGCAGTTTGCATTAATCTGACAATATCTAGCAAAGCCAGGGTCTGCACCATCCTCGCTACTCATATGGTGCTCAGCACCAGGGTCAGCCATCAGCACTGGGCGGTAGAAGTAGCCCACTCCCTGTACCTTGATCGCAGGCATCTCACCTGTGACGGGAGCCTCATAGTCTAGTATGAGCGTATTGCCTCTGATAGGCTCGGTAGCGAAGGCGCCATGCTCAGGGTGCGTAGCGTGGGTGTAGGCTCCTAGTATCTGCTTACCCTCAGGTGAGTAGATATAGAGCTTACCTCCCTTAGGGATGTAGAAGTCTTCGTAATAGAGGTTACTCCCTACGGGTGTACCCTCGAGCTCTATCTTCAGGCGATAGATGTTTTGTCCCTCGACGGTGCCTACCAGCTGGGCAGCCTCGGCAAAGTCGACCTGATGCTCTATGACGCGCCCCACAGAGAGAGGCTTCGTCTGTACGGTCTCCGTCCAAGACTCCTGAGATAGGTAGTCCGCTGGATTAAAGTCCAGGCTCACGGTGCGAACGGCAGTAAGAGAGCGTAGCGAACCCTCCTGCATCATGAGGGGACTACCTCCGAAAGATTGTTGTCCGAAGGTCACGAGACCACCACACAGCAAGACGAGGGTCGCTGCGAGGAGTCGACTGACTTGGGATAAGCGTTGAACTGTCATATTTTGGTTTGTATAGTATGGGTTAAAAACGATTCGGGTCGCAAGTTACAACAAAAATATGACTTAGCGAAAGAACTCCCCTCTATGAGAACAAGAAAAGAGTAGCTAACCAGCTACCATCAAACGACTTACCCTCCGCATCGCATATTTACGCCGAGAGAGAGACTAGTACCACTAGAGTCACTAGAGCTACTAGATCCATCCCTCTAATCTCTAACCTCTAATCCCGATCCCCACGTGGAAATTTTCAAACCGCCACGTAGGGGATGAAAAATTTCCACGTGGGCGAGAAATGAAACTTCGGAGGAATCAAATGATATGTCCGAAGAAATGATTTGCGCCTACGTGGAGAATAAAAAATATCCACGTGGGAAATCCCAAATATCCACCGAGGAAAGCTGTCGGCTAGACTCACGCATGCCTCTAATCTCTAACTTCTAATCTCTAACCCCTAACCTCTAATCTCTAATTTGATTACCTTTGCACTAGCTCTGCGAGTAAGACGATCGGATCCTCTTCGCTAGAAGCGCACAGAGCTCTCTGTCAAACGTTTATCTCACTATCACCTTTTCACTCCTTGTCCGCTAAGCTCTATCATACGGCTGTCCTCTGTGAGGACTCTCTCGACTTATTGGTCACATCACCCTCTGGTCTCTATGTAGATGTCACGATGGGTGGCGGGGGGCACTCGCGTGCACTCCTCGAGCGGCTCTCGCCCGAAGGTCGCTGCATCGGTCTCGATCAAGACCTCGATGCGGTGGTCAATGCTCCTACGGATAGTCGCTATCACTTTGTGGCGACAAACTTTCGCCATCTAGGGCAGTGGCTCGACTATTGGGGAGTCGCAGGACAGGTTGACGGGATCTTGGCAGATCTAGGGGTCTCGTCACATCACTTCGATAGTGAGGAGCGGGGCTTTAGCTTTCGCTATGAGGAGGCGATGCCCGATATGCGTATGAATAGCCGGTCGGGCATTACGGCTCGTGACATACTGCTGAGCTATAGCGAGGAGCAGCTAGCTGATATACTATATTATTATGGTGAGCTACATGATGCTCGTCGCATCGCGGCTCTGCTGGTGTCGCATCGTGCCGTGGGCTACCCGACGATCGCCGCTCTTATGGAGGTGCTGACGCCACTCCTTCCTAAGGGAGGACCTCAGCTACGCAATAAGTTGAGCCGTATCTTTCAGGCGCTACGCATTGAGGTCAATGATGAGCTGGGTGCTCTGCGTCAACTGCTGAGCGACTCGGTGCGTCTTCTCAAGCCTGGGGGGCGCATAGCGATCATCTCCTACCACTCCCTGGAGGATCGTATGGTCAAGGATTTCTTCCGTCTAGGGAGCTTCGAGCAGCCGAATGAGGCTCTAGCAGGTATGCCCCTGTCGGCACCGGCACCTCTACGTGTGATCACAAAAAAAGCTATCACACCCTCTGCGGATGAGATAGCGGATAATAATCGTGCTCGTAGTGCTAAGCTACGTGTTGCGGAGCGTCGTGAGGATATTTGAGTGAGATGAGAAGATGGTTAAGATAGACGAAACATACTTTGACGACAACCTAGAGGAGGAGCTACAGGAGTCAGCACCTGTGGCTACTGATGAGTCTGCGACTGAGTCTCAGCCGAGACCTCTGCTGGGTGATCTCCTAGATGAAGACGAAGAGGACTCTTCTGAAGTCACTGATACGGAGACCCCTCGCTACTTCGCTCCCGCAGCTATGGTTCAGGCAGATGATGCAGTAACAAGCATGCCTCCTACGCTAGAGCCTACGCCTCTAGAAGAGCTAGACGCTCCAGACGAGCTAGAGGAAGATGATGCCGACGAAGAGCTCTCCGAAGAGTCTGGCCAGCCTACTCGCAAGCGCTCTTCGCGTGGTCTATGGTATTGGCTAGGCGGTGATATGCTAGAGCAGCCCGCCTTTAGGAAGTACATACCCGTCTTTATCGCTATCCTCCTGATGGGGCTGATACATGTCACAAGCAACTATCAGATCATCTCTAAGCGTCGCCAGATAGACAAGTTGGAGACACGGGTCAAAGACCTGACCTACAAGCACATGGAGAGCGTCAGCGAACTAACGCGTCGTAGCATCGGGGGCAACTTCGAGCAGCAGCTCCAAGCGATGGGGTCAGACCTTGAGGCACCCTCTCAGCAGTCGATCATCCTCTATCGTGATGCTAAGGAATAATCTCTCTACCCTCTCTAATCGAACAGACGCTCTATGTCGAAACACAGCCCTATCATAGCTCGCTACCGCACTTTAGGCTTCCTGGCCATCTTGATGACGCTTTGGATCTTTATCAAGGTAATCGGCATCATTTTCGTCGAGGGACCTACTTGGCGTATGATGGCGCAAACCTTTCATCGCCCAGACACGGTGACAATCTCACCGCTACGTGGCAATATTATTTCGTCAGACGGACACATCGTAGCTATTAGCAAGCCCGCCTACAAGCTTTACCTAGACTTCGGTGCAGAGTCTATCCAGCAGATGGAGCCCGACTCGCTCTACAAGCAGCTCGACTCACTAGCCTACCAGATGAGTCTCTGGGAGAAGGGTGAGCAAGCCACCTATCAGGCACTGCGCAAGCGACTTCGTGAGGGCTATCGTAAGGCGCAGCATAAGCAGCCAGGCTATCGCTACGTATCTATATACCCCTACGAGGTGAGCCATGTGGAGTACCAGAGACTCAAGCAGACTTATCCACTGATGATGACGGTAGAGCGTAAGGGACGTATGGTGCTTCGCCGTGGTCCGCTTAGAAATGGGCTGACGCACGAGGAGCGTGCACTCCGTGACAGGCCTTATGGCGAGCTAGCGAGACGTACCATAGGTAGTGTCTACAAGGAGGTCAAGGGAGATCTTACGCAGGGTGAGTATGGTCTAGAGCAGAGCTTTGACACCCTCCTGCGGGGCGAGCCTGGACTGGCTGTGAGACAATACTTGGCAGGATCAACACGACAAAACACGCTGCAACCTCCTCGGGCTGGATACAATGTGTACACGACCCTAGATATGAATCTGCAGCAGATCGTGCATCGTGCGCTCTATGAGCAGATGACCCAGTTTGAGGCGGACTACGGCGGGGCTATCCTGATGGAGGTGGAGACGGGGCGTATCGTGGCTCTAGCCAACCTGACTAAGGGCTCTCAGTCTTACTACGAGGGTGCTAACTATGCTGTCAGTGCGCTCAACGAGCCTGGCTCTACGATGAAGACGCCCTTTATGATGGCGGCCCTAGATGATGGGGTCTGTACGCCAACCGATACGATCGACACGGGCAATGGTGTCTTTAAGTATGGTGGCTACAATATACGTGATCACAATGCTAATCGTGGAGGCTATGGACGCATCTCGGTTGCTCAGGGTCTATGGTACTCTAGTAACATCGTCCTAGCTAAGATTGCGATCAAAGGGTATGTAGAGCACCCCGACGGGATCTATCAGCATCTGAGCAACTATGGACTCTTAGAGCGACTAGACGTAGGGCTCGAGGGGGTCGCTACGCCAACGATCATACGACCTGAGGACAAGAGCTACGGTAACTCGACGATCCCAGGCATCAGCCGTGGCTATGGTATCTCGGTGCCAGCGATCAATACGCTCAACTTCTACAACGCTATCGCCAATGGAGGACGTGTCATGCGCCCCTACCTGGTGGATCGTGTAGAAGATGCTGAGGGTAAGGTGATCCAAGAGTATCAACCACAGGTGCTACACGAGAATATCTGCAAGCCAGCTACGCTCGACTCGATACGCTCGATGCTAGACAATGTAGTCATACGAGGAACTGCTAAAGGACCTGTACACTCTAATCTGATCTCTATCAGTGGCAAGACGGGTACGGCTCTGATGAGCAACCACGGTAGCGGAGGTTATCGTACGGGTAGTGTGGTCTACATGACTTCGTTTTGCGGGTACTTCCCCTCAGATCATCCTAAGTATAGTTGCTTTATCTTTGTGGTCAATCCTCACGGCATAGGTCGTGCTTCAGGGGGTATCGTAGCTGGTCGTGGCGTGAAGCGTATCGCTGAGGAGATCTACACGCTCTCTAATCCTATCCTCCTAGACACGATCACCCCGCACCCAGCTAGTGAGCGGTTGAAGCATTTGGATCTAGCTGGCGGTGAGAAGAAGTATGTCGAGAGCTTTGTCAAGGCTTACAAGATCCCAGAGGTTAAATCTGAAAGCTCTAGCAAGGTGGGTTCTGACCAATTGGTCGTACCTCAGTATGGACGTGAGGGAGTGGAGCTGCATCCCCTAGCTCGCTACGCCAAAGGGGTGATGCCTCGGCTTGTGGGCTTATCCCCCAGTGAAGCGGTCTATCAGATTAGCTTGCAGGGTCTAGAGGTGCAGTTGGTCGGCTATGGACGGGTCATAGCGCAGAGCATCCCTATCGGTACATCTATCCACCCAGGAGAGAAGGTAGTCCTCCATCTAGGCAATAATCATAGACAGTAAAGCGGAATACCCTTTATATAGATATGAATCTCAAACCACTCAATAATTATATAGCAGCACTCACCGAGGAGCATCTACTGAGCCAAGCATACACGAGCGATGTCTCTGCAGCGCAGTGCCAGGTGTCCTCTATCGAGCAGGACTCACGTCGTGTATCGGAGGGGTGTATCTTCGTAGCGCTACGTGGTGTGCATGTGGACGGTGCCGACTACATCCCGAAGGCGCTTGCAGCGGGCTGTCGTATCATCGTCACAGAGCACCCTCGACCTGAGAGCCTCCCTGACGAGGTGGTGTGGCTCACGGTGACCGACACGGCAAAGGCGATAGCTGTCTTAGCCTCTGTCTACTATGATCGTCCAGAGCGACAACTCACGATCGTAGGTGTCACGGGGACTAATGGCAAGACGACCACTGCTACGCTATGCTATCAGCTGTGGAGCTGGCTCGGTATGCGAGCTGCGCTCTTTAGCACGGTCTGCATACGTATCGGCGACAAGGAGTATCCCGCCACTCATACGACGCCCGACGCTCTCGAGCTACATCGTGTGATGCGCGATATGGTCGATGCGGGCTGTCGCTATCTTTTTATGGAGGTCTCTTCGCACGCTTTGGTACAGCAGCGGGTCTACGGGTTGCCCTTTGCACTCGCTCTCTTTACCAATCTAACGCGTGACCACCTAGACTATCACGGCACGATGCAGGCTTACATTGCCGCTAAGAAGTCGCTCTTTGACCATCTCTCACCAGAGGCTCACGCTCTAGTCAATGCGGATGACCGCAATGGGAGTGTGATGGTGCAAAACTGCGCCGCACACCTGCACACCTATGCGATGCGTAGCCATGCGGACTATATGGCTCAATTGCTGGGACAGTATGTAGACGGCTCTACCCTACTGCTGGACAACGAAGAGGTGGAGATCAAGCTCGTCGGGAGCTACAACGCTTACAACGTGACGGCCGTCTACGGTGTGGCTCGTCTCCTCCTACCTGATCTCGACAAGAACTTGATACTGCGTGGTATCTCTAGTCTGGAGCATGTGAATGGTCGCTTTGACCTGCTCGCCTCTCCGAGAGGCTACCACGTTGTGGTGGACTACGCGCACACGCCTGACGCTCTGGAGAATCTTCTCAAGACGGTCTCCGAGCTCAACGCCTCACAGGTCTACGTCGTGGTCGGCGCTGGCGGTGATCGGGACATGGGCAAGCGTCCTGAGATGGGGCGTGTCGCCTTCAATATGTGCGACCATCTATACCTCACCTCAGACAATCCACGCTCCGAGGATCCGCAGACGATCATTGATCAAATGCTCGAGGGTATCCCTCAGGCGGAGCGTGATGAGGTCTACACCAACGTCTCACGTCGCCAAGCGATCACAGATGCTTGCGTAGCAGCTCAGCGTGGCGACCTAGTGGTCATAGCTGGCAAGGGACATGAGACCTATCAAGAGATCGAAGGTGTCAAGCACCACTTCGACGACAAAGAGGTCGCTTTAGAGATCTTCGCAAGAGAGGAGCATGCATAGATAGAGTACCTTTGTCCTCACCTTTTACTTAGAGACCTTATAACCTTATCAACTTACCCATCACACTATGCTTTATCACCTCTACGACTGGCTACAAGCTAACGACGTCCCTGGCTGGCGACTAGCTCAGTATGTCACCTTTCGGGCTGGTATCAGCTTTATCCTAGCACTAATCTTCAGTACGATCATCGGTCGGCGCATCATCCACTGGCTACATCGTATGCAGATAGGCGAGGTGGTTCGCACGCTGGGACTGGAGGGTGAGGCAATGAAGAAAGGCACCCCAACGATGGGCGGTATCATCATCATTATAGCGATCATCGTCCCGACGCTTCTCTTCGCTCGTCTAGACAATGTCTATATACAGCTGATGCTCTTCACGACCATTACGATGGGAGCCTTGGGCTTTATCGATGACTACATCAAGGTCTTTAAGAAAAACAAAGCGGGGCTCCACGGACGCTACAAAATCATCGGACAGGTACTTCTAGGCGTTGTCGTAGCGCTCACCTTCTACTTGAGTCCTGACATTATCATTCGAGAGAATCAAGAGGTGATCAACAACGGGCGCATCGAGCAGGTGACCTTCGCCAGTCAAGCAGCGAAGAATACGCAGACGACGATCCCCTTTGTCAAGAACAACAACTTCGACTACCTCTCGCTAGTCCCTGCCTCTACGCCCAACCGCGAACTGGTTGGCTGGATCCTCTTCTCGATCATCATCATCCTCATTGTGACCTTTATCTCAAACTGTGTCAACCTGACGGATGGGCTAGACGGACTAGCTGCGGGGACAGCCGCCCCTGCGGGTGTCGCCTTAGCGGTACTCGCCTATGTCTCCTCACACATAGCGCTCGCTCGGTACTTTAGTATTATGTTTATCCCAGGCGCTGAGGAGCTGGTCATCTTTGGTGCAGCCTTCGTGGGAGCGACCTTTGGCTTCCTCTGGTACAACGCTTATCCAGCTCAGGTCTTTATGGGCGACACGGGAAGTCTCGCCATCGGTAGTATCATCGCCGTGATGGCTATTCTCATTCGCAAGGAGCTACTCCTACCGATCCTTTGCTTCCTTTTTATCATCGAGGGACTATCCTCGCTGATACAGCAAGCATACTTTAAGATTACCAAGCGACGCACGGGCACGGGCCGACGGGTCTTCAAGATGTCGCCATTGCACCACCACTTTCAGAAAGCGGGCAATAGCGGTATCGATGCATTGATCCAGAGACCTCTGGCTCCGATCCGAGAGGCTAAGATCACCGTCCGCTTTTGGCTTATAGCTATCCTACTAGCTGTTCTGACGGTCATCACGCTTAAGATGCGATAACTCATATACTCACAACGATCTCACAGATATGCAACGCAACGAATATATCATCCTAGGAGCTGGAGAGAGTGGCGTCGGAGCTGCTATCCTCGCTCGGCAGCAAGGGCTCCCAGTCTTCGTCTCTGACTCGGGACAGATCAAGCCACAATACAAAGCAGAGCTGGAGCAGTACAGCATCCCCTACGAGGAGGGTGGACACACCTTCTCACGTATCTTATCTGCCCAGGAGGTGATCAAGAGTCCAGGTATCCCAGACAGCGCTCCCCTCATACGACAGCTCACGGAGCAGCAGACACCGATCATCAGTGAGATCGAGTTCGCCTATCGCTACGCTGGCGACAGCGTGATGATCGCTATCACTGGTAGCAACGGCAAGACCACTACGACCAACTGGCTTTACCATACGCTCCACAATGCGGGACTAGACGTCTCTATGGCGGGCAATGTGGGGACGAGTCTAGCTCGTCAGGTGGCACTCGCTCCACACGCTTACTATGTGATCGAGCTGAGTAGCTTTCAGCTGGATCACATGTACCAGTTTAGAGCGCACATAGCGATCCTGCTCAATATCACGCCAGATCATCTGGATCGCTACGACCATCAGATGGAGCTATACGCACGGGCTAAGATGCGTATCACGCAAAACCAAGAGCCTACCGACTACTTCATCTCTTGGATCGAAGACGACTGGACACAGCGACTTCTCAAGGAGCCTGGTATGGGAGCGGGACGCCGGATCTTTTTCTCCACCGAAGCATCTTCAGACGATCTGGTTGTGGCTTCTAGTCACAACGGGCTGCTACGCTTTGCCCTTCAGGAGCCTATCGTTGAGCTGCCTGAGAGTACTCTAGCTCTTTCGGGTAAGCACAACGTGCAGAACGCTCTAGCCGTAGGTTGCGCAGCACAAGCCTTAGGCGTCAAGCCCGAGATCATACGAGACTCTCTAGAGACCTTTACCAATGTGCCACACCGCCTAGAGTATATCGCCAGCATCGATGGCGTAGACTACATCAACGACTCCAAGGCAACCAATATCAACAGCACCTGGTATGCCCTCGAGAGTATGCGCAAGCCAACGATCCTCATACTAGGTGGCACTGACAAAGGCAATGACTACAACGATCTGATGGATCTAGTCAAAGAAAAGGTGGTCGGAATGATCTACCTAACGACCGACTCCGCCAAGCTCCACCGTAGCTTCGACAGTGTCATACCACGCCACGAGGAGGTCACCTCGATGCGTGACGCTATTGCCTCCGCTCGCCAGATGGCCAAGGCGGGAGAGACCGTATTGCTTTCGCCAGCCTGCGCCAGCTTTGACCTTTTCACCTGTTATGAAGATCGTGGCGACCAGTTCAGAGCAGAGGTGCTCGCCATCACTCAGCAGCAACGTAATACCAGCAGATCGCTCTAGCCCATCTGACTCTCTATGATACCACAAGACGAACACTATACAAGCCAAGATACCACCACTCCTTCGGACATCTTCGACCTCTCACCCCGTGAGGAGACGACACCGATCGATAATGAGAGCGTAGAGCCGTCCGAAGAAAGCACTCAGCCCGCTGCCGAGGTCGAGACGGCACCACGCAAGCCTCGCATTACAGGCGACCGCTCGCTGTGGTTTCTCTACTTTGCCTTCCTAGCCACGTCGCTGCTCTTCATCTATAGCGCTACCAGCACTCTAGCTTATCGTGGGGAGAGCTTGTACGCACCCTTTACGGGTCATCTCAAGCATATCATCCTATCGGTGATTGCTGCGTGGGGTTGCTCACGGATGAATCGCCCCTTGATACGTTACGGAGGAATCCTTTTTTTCATTGGATCGCTCATAGCTGTCATCATAACTCCAATCATAGGTACAGAGACCAATGAAGCGAAGCGTACGCTCCTAGGCATGCAACCCTCCGAGTTCTACAAGGTTGGCGTCATCTTTCTCGCCTCCGCAATCCTCTCTATACGCGAACTCAACAACAACCAGCGCTTTTACCTCTTCTGCGGTCTTACCGCTATCGGACTCATCTTCGTTGCCAAGGAGAGTCTCTCGATGGGTATCATCATCACCATATTTGTCCTCGGCATAGGGCTCGTACAGACAGGCTTCTCCAAGAGTCTCCTCCTCGTTGGGGGCATCGGCGCGGGGCTCATCGCGCTACTCGTAGCTTGTCTCTTATTACTGCCCGATAGCGTTGTGATGCAAAACAGTAGTACCGCACGCTGGAAGGGACGTATCGAAGACTTTACCTCCAAGTCCGACTCCAATAAGTATGTCATCAACGAAGACAACTTTCAGGAGCAGCATGCACGCATCGCCATCGCACGAAGCAATGGTACGGGAGTATTCCCAGGCAATAGCGTAGAGCGCGACATCCTGCCCGAGGCTTACTCCGACTTTATCTATGCGATCATCATCGAGGAGACAGGTTTCATCGGTATGATCTGGGTGCCACTACTTTATATCCTCTTATTCTTCAAGCTCTCTCGCTGGGCAACTCGATCGCAGCGCAGCTGGCAGCGCATCTTCCTGCTCGGTGTAGGTATTATGTACACCACGCAGGCGATCATACATATGTGTGTCGTCACGGGTATCTCACCCAATACGGGTCAGACGCTACCGCTCATCAGTCGTGGAGGCTCGTCGCTCGTCGCCACTTCCATAGCTATCGGTGTCTGCATCGCAATCACCAGGCAAATCCGCGAAGACGAGTACCATCAGCAACTGGAGGAAGAGCGCAAAGCTCAGGAAGAGGTAGCCGCTACCGAAGCAGTTGTTGCGAATACGACGTCAATCGAAGGAAGCTCCCTACCCTCTTCTTCTGACGAAGCAGATAGTATGGCGTAGCCTCTATGCCTTTTTGTTCCAAATGTGCCAAGCATAGCGAGCCTGCACGAGGAGCATCTTCAGACCATTGATCGTCGTAGCGCCTTGCTCACGGCAAGCCTTGAGGAAGCGTGTCTCCTCAGGATTGTAGATCAGATCCATACAGACATGCTGTGGCGTAATCGCCTCGTAGGGAATCTGCGGACGCTCCATAATGTGTGGCTCCATACCGATAGGGGTCGCATTGATGAGGATCCACTTATCCGCTATCAGCTCAGGAGTCAGCGCATCGTAGGACAAGATATGCGGCGCTTGCGGATCTCTACTGACTAGCGTACAGTCTCGCCCGAGACGCTTGAGAGCCTGTGCTACCGCCTGTGCTGCGCCACCCGTACCGAGGACGAGTGCATGCTGTCGTTCGGGTGTAAGTAGCGGTTGCAGACTCTCCACGACACCTTGCACATCCGTATTGTAGCCCAAGAGACGCATCCGTCCTCCCGTGCGATCCACGACAATCGTATTGACAGCTCCCACATACTTAGCCTCGGTGTCTATCTCGTCAAGATAGTTGCACACCTCCACCTTGTAGGGACTCGTCACATTAAGCCCCACGATAGCGGGAGTAGACTCCAGCCAAGGTCTCAGCTCCGAGAGATCATCCAGCTCTTGTAGTATATAGCGAGCATCGATCCCCTGCGAGTCAAAAAGATCGTTGAAGTAGTCTGCCGAGAGCGAATGCCCCAAGGGCTTACCTATCAGTGCGTAAATACGTTGCATACTCTTATTCCTTTATGTCTCTAGGCTTCTGCGGTATATAAGACGCAGATCCCTAGGGGCATTTCTTTATATTGTACCTCTCTAAAGCCAGCTCTACGGATCAGTGCCGTCATCTCCTCTCTCTGTGGCATCGCTGTAATAGACGCTGGGAGATAGCTGTAAGCAGAGCGATCGTGAGCGCATAGCTGTCCGATCCATGGGATCAACCGCTTGGCATAGATGTTATACCCCTGTCGCAATAGTCCCGGACGAGGCTCGCTCAGCTCCAGTATAGCGAGAGGCCCTCCAGGTCTGAGGATACGGTGCATCTCTCTCAAGCCTTGTAGCGGGTCAGAAAAGTTTCTAATCCCTAGAGTGCAGGTCACCGCATCGACCGACTGCGTGGCTAGAGAGAGTTCCTGACAGTTTTCCGCCGACAGCGTCACAACAGGCACTCTCTGTGCGACCCGCCTAATACGCTCCGCAGCCACCGCCAGCATACCCTCCGAGAGGTCTACGCCAACGATCTCACGCACCGACGGCAAGTATCGTGAGAGCATTAAGATCATATCCCCCGTACCGCAGGCCAGATCAGCCACCTGACGAGGCGCATAGTCCGCTAGGTGCTCTATGACCTGCCAGCGCCAGGCCAGATCCATACCGCCCGTCATAAGGCGATTCATCGAGTCATAGTGCCCAGCGATGCGGTCAAACATCTGTCGCACAGAGCGAGACTTACCATCTAGAGATACAGACATAGTAATAGAGAGATTAGAACCAGCGACTAAGGAGGTTGTACGCAGCCCCTCTCAGTCGCTGGTTCGTTTGTATAATTATGGAGCCTCTTACTTCTTGAGGAAAGCTAGCAGATTATCCTCGATACGCTTAGCCACATCTTGGGTCTGCTCCTTGACGAAAGTCTTGCCCGTGATATGCTCGTAGAGCTCTATGTAGCGATCGCTCACAGAGGCTGCATACTCAGGTGTGATGGTAGGCATCTTCTGCCCTGCCTTACCCTGGAAGCCTTGCTCGATGAGCCACTGACGGACGAACTCCTTAGAGAGCTGTCGCTGAGGCTCGCCCTTAGCTTGGCGCTCCTCGTAACCCTCGAGGTAGAAGTAGCGAGAGGAGTCAGGCGTGTGGATCTCATCAATTAGGATCACCTTGCCATCCTTCTTGCCAAACTCATACTTCGTGTCCACAAGGATCAGTCCCCGCTCACGAGCGATGCGTGTCCCCTCCTCAAAGAGTGTCTGCGTATACTGCTCGATCACCTTGTAGTCCTCCTCAGAGATCAAGCCAGAGGCGATGATCTCCTCACGGCTAATATTCTCATCGTGACCCTCATCAGCCTTGGTCGTAGGCGTGATGATCGGGTGTGGGAGACGCTCATTCTCCTTCAGCCCCTCGGGTAGCTCTATACCACAGATCGTACGCTCGCCAGCCTGGTAAGCACGCCATGCGCTACCAGCTATGTAGCTACGTACGATCATCTCTACCTTAAACGGCTCGCAGCGGTGTCCCACCGTAACCATTGGGTCGGGAGTCGCTATCTTCCAGTTAGGCACGAGGTGTGCCGTAGCGTCGAGCTGCTCAGCAGCTATCTGGTTGAGCACCTGCCCCTTGTAGGGGATCCCCTCAGGGAGTACCACGTCAAAGGCTGAGATCCTATCCGTAGCAACCATCGCTATCAAGTCGCCCTCGAGGAAGTATACATCTCTCACCTTGCCATGAAAGACAGATTGGATACCTGGGAGAGATAGGTCGGTGTGTGTTAGTGCTTGATTCATTGTATTATGATCAATAATTGATTTGCTAAAAGGCGCTTGCCCTCCCCTCCAGCCTTAGCCCAGAGAGGGCAACGTTATCTATGAGTCTTTACTTTGATTCTTATCGAGGTCTATATCCTGCTCTTGGCGAGTCTCTTGGCGAGTCACTTGTGAAGGTCGTCCGCCCTGCAGTGCTTGATGCTCATTGCGGTCGTAAGCATCCACAACCAGCTGCACGATCGGGTGACGCACGATGTCGTGCGCATCAAAGTAAACAAATGGTATCTGCTCCACCTCGCTCAGGATCCGCTCAGCAATGCGCAAGCCCGAGGTGACACCCCGTGGCAGATCCACCTGCGAGAGGTCGCCCGTGATGATCATCTTGCTATTGCGTCCGAGACGCGTGAGAAACATCTTCATCTGATGATGGGTCGTATTCTGCGCCTCGTCAAGTATGACGACCGCATCATTGAGCGTACGCCCACGCATATAGGCTAGCGGGGCGATCTGTATCACATCGCTCTCCATATAGGTGCGCAGGCGCTGTGTCGGGATCATCTCCTCGAGCGCATCGTAGAGAGGCTGTAGGTAAGGATCCAGCTTGTCCTTCAGTTCGCCAGGTAGGAAGCCCAGCTTCTCGCCCGCCTCGACAGCGGGGCGCGAGAGTATGATACGACGTACCTGCTTCTCCTTAAGAGCCTTGACCGCTAGCGCTATCGCTATGTAGGTCTTACCAGTACCCGCAGGTCCGATCGCAAAGAGCATATCGTGGTCTGCTACGGCCTCCACCATCTCACGCTGATGAGCACCTCGGTAGCCTATACTACGTCCTCTCGCTCCATAGAGCAAGTGGTTAGGCGCCACCTTGACCTCTGGGAGCTCCTCACCCGTAGCCAGCTTGCGTATAGTCTGCTCCGACAGGAGATTGTAGCGCATAATGTGCTGTACTAGCTTATCGAGGAGCGCCGTCAAGAGCTGTATATCGGTCGGGTCACCCAGTATCTTGATGATCCGATCATGAGCCACGATCCGTAGCTTAGGGTAGAGATTGCGTAGCAAGAGCAGGTACTCACGGTTAGGTCCATAGAGTACTGCTGGATCTATCTCCTCTAGGATATATAGTCTCTCTGTCACTAGGCTTTTGATACTCCTTATTTAATATAGGATGCTATCTCGGAGGCGATGCGAGCCATCTCCTCATCGGTAGGCTTCGTAGCGAGAGGTCCGTGCGCCACATCACCCTCACTATTGATCGGAATCAGATGCACATGTGCGTGCGGCACCTCTAGTCCTAGGACTAGCGTAGCCACCTTGCGGCAGTGCGTTGCCTCCTGCATAGCGCATGCCACCCGCTTAGAGAAAGCCATCAGCCGAGCCAGCTCCTCGTCCGTCAGATCGTAATAGTAGTCGACCTCACGCTTCGGAACCACCAGTGTATGTCCCAGCTGATAGGGATTGATGTCAAGAAATGCGTAGTGCTCCTCATCCTCTGCAATGCGGTAGGAGGGGATCTCACCCGCTATGATGCGACTAAAGATTGTAGCCATAGAGCATTCGTTTTTTTGGGGGAAAAGTATTCAAGCAGCGTAGCCTCCTATCGAGTGATCTCTAGGATCTCAAAGACCAGCGTACCCGCAGGCACCTGTATCTCCGCTACATCACCCACTTTTTTGCCCAAGAGTCCCTTAGCGATGGGGGTATTGACAGAGATCTTGTTTTCCTTAAAGTTTGCCTCAGCATCAGAAACGATGTAGTAGCACTTCTCCTCGCCCTTCTTCTTATTGAGCAGGCGCACATGGTTCAGTATCTGCACCTCATCGGTCTTAATCTGCGAAGGCTCCAGCACACGCGCATTAGCCAGCTGCGCCTTGAGCATAGCGATCTTGTCCTCGAGATGAGCCTGTGCCTCCTTGGCGGCATCGTACTCAGCATTCTCCGACAGATCTCCCTTGTCCCGCGCCTCAGCAATCTGCTGTGTGACCTTAGGACGCTCCTCAGCCTCCAGCTGCTTGATCGTATTGTTGAGGGCATCGTATCCCTCTTGGGTCATATAGTAATATCCCATAGATATAGATTAGGTGATAATGGTGTCTAATTCAGTCTAGTGCATATCCTATGAGTCGCACTGGGCAGACCAACAGCTGGCTAGCGAAAGCGCCTCATAGATACAAAACAAATGAGGACTTACTCCCACACAGCACCCCCTATCGTCTAGAAGAGCCACATCAGAGAAGCCTCGTCACATATTGAGATGTGCTACGCCGTCTGCACATCTCCCTTACTGGGTGCAAAGGTACTAAAAAAACGTTTCACCCCCTCCCCCTGCCAATCTCACGAGTAACGACTTTGTAGGGACGTCATAACGTGTAACCCGCTTCTTTCTAAGTTCATATGCAAGTAAAAAGCGAAGTTTTTTTCTCGTTTCGGAAACTCGGTCGACTTCTTTTCCGGTGAACCGCTCAGCGG
>UQDF01000006.1 GCA_900539765.1 uncultured Porphyromonas sp.
TGAAGTCATCAAAAACATCATTCTTGAGAAATTGCATTAGCGGGTGGAATGTACGCCCTCAAGAGCACAACTCACGACATCGTGGGATGTGCTCTTTTTTCGTACATTTGTGGAGACGTACTGAGTTTCCCGCTATTATATCAACCGTGCGCCCTAGAGATGCCCATCACACCAAGCACTACCCCAACGGAGCAATTGGATAGACTCCTGAGGCAGTTTCCTGCACTCTCCCCAACTGCCCAGCAGCAGTTGACCGCTCTCTATCCGCTCTACAAAGAGTGGAACGCACGCATCAACGTCATATCCCGACGAGACATAGACAATCTCTATCAGCACCACGTGATGCACTCACTGGCGCTCGCTTGGCTTCTGCCCGACGAGCCGACCAGCTACACCATCGCTGACGTAGGCTGTGGCGGTGGCTTCCCCAGCATCCCGCTAGCTATCCTATATCCTCAGTACCAGTTCCTGCTGATCGACAGCATTGCCAAGAAGCTCCACGTAGCGCAGTCCATTGCGGACGAAATAGGTCTAACCAATGTCTCTACGCATCACACCCGCGTCGAGAGCTGCGACCTCCACTGCGACTACATCGTCTCACGTGCTGCGATGCCCTTGGGGCGTCTCTACGACTACACGCAGCATATGCTCCACGGCTCACAAGCTCCCCGCTCCGGTATCTACTGTCTCAAGGGAGGCGACCTCAGCGAGGAGATAGCGCAGTCAGGTGTGACCGCACAGCTCACGGCGATCTCCACGCTTGCCGACTATTCCGACTACTATCAGGACAAATGGATCGTCTATGTCGCCAAGCAGGACAAACGAACCAACTAACCGAAAAGAACTATGAACTGCGAAGTATCTACATTCGTATGTAACGTCATACAGGAAAACACTTACCTCCTCTCGACCAGCGATGGTCACGCAGCCATCATCGACTGCGGATGCGCCACCGCAAGCGAGCAGGAGCGTCTCGCACAGCGCATCAAGCAGTGGGGGCTGACCGTAGACTTGCTCCTCTTCACGCACCTGCACTTCGACCATATCTGGGGCTTGCCCTGGGTACTTCAGACCTTTCCCGAGGCAAAGGCGTATGCGCACCCTGTCGAGCTAGCGCAGGCGGTCTTTCCCGAAGCACAGATGCGCGCTTGGGGCTTTGAGGTGCCAGAGGCAGCCTTCGATCTCTCTCAGATCCGTCCACTGCCGAGCGATGCGCCTCTACGACTGGGCGAGTTGCCTATCTACGATCTCTTCGTGCCAGGACATACAGCAGGCCATGTCGCTTATTACCTACCGAGCGAGCGGATCGTCTTCACGGGCGATGTACTCTTCCGCGGCGATATAGGTCGTAGTGACCTCCCAGGAGGAGACTACCAGACACTCCTCCACAGCATCAAGACTCAACTGCGTCCCTTGCCTGACGAGACCATCGTCTACCCAGGGCATGGACCACATACAACCATATACAACGAAAAAAGTAATAACCCTTATATCAACTAAAATAGATGGATACAAGAAACTTTGCCTATCGTCACATAGGCATCTCCGAGGCTGACCTACCTGAGATGCTCAAGGTCGTCGGTGTAGACAGCGTAGATGCGCTGATGCACAAGGTATACCCCGAGGGCATCTTCCTCGAGAAGCCTCTCGACCTACCCGAGCCGATGACCGAGCGTGAGCTCAGCGAGCATCTCTTCGAGCTAGGGTCTCGCAATCGTATCTTCACCTCATACATCGGTATGGGCTGGTATGATACCGTAACCCCACAGCCTATCATCCGCAATGTCCTAGAGAATCCCGTATGGTACACCAGCTACACACCTTACCAAGCTGAGGTGTCGCAGGGTCGTCTCGAGGCGCTCTTTAACTTCCAGACCGTCATCACAGATCTGACGGGACTACCTCTGACCAACTGCTCGCTACTTGACGAAGCTACCGCAGGTGCCGAGGCTGCGCTTATGCTTTACAACGAGCGGTCTAGAGAGCAAAAGAAGGCGGGTGCCAACCAGCTCTTCGTCGACCAGCGCGTCTTCGCCTCTACGCAGGCAGTCATCCAGACACGCGTTCCTCAGCAAGGTATGGAGATCGTCGTGGGCGACTACGAGACCTTTGACTTTACGGACAAAGTCTTCGGAGCGATCATTCAGTACCCAGACGAAAAGGGCAGCGTCCACTGCTATCACGACTTTATGGAGCGTGCTAAGGCTACTGGTACACGTGTAGCCGTAGCGGCCGACCTGATGAGTCTCGTGCTCCTCACACCTCCAGGCGAGTGGGGCGCAGACATCGTCTTCGGTTCGGCTCAGCGCTTCGGTATCCCGATGTACTTCGGAGGTCCTAGCGCAGGTTATCTCGCCTCTACGATGGACTATAAGCGCACTATCCCCGGACGTATCATCGGTATCTCCAAGGACACCTACGGTCGTCCCGCTTACCGTCTAGCGCTCCAGACACGTGAGCAGCACATCAAGCGTGAGCGCGCCACCAGCAACATCTGCACGGCACAGGCTCTACTCGCTACTATGAGTAGCTTCTACGCAGTCTACCACGGGCCCGAGGGTCTACGCCACATCGCTCACCGTATCCACGCTTATGCAGGTTACCTAGCTGAGCAACTCGAGGCGATGGGCTACAAGCAGCTCAACGACAACTTCTTCGACACCCTATACATCGAGCTACCTGAGGGCCTCGCTGCCGAGAAGCTCCGTGAGATCGCACTCGACTGTCAGGTCAATCTACGCTACTACGAGGATGGTCGTCACATCGGCATCAGCATCGACGAGACCACGCTCGAGAGCGACCTCTCAGTCCTCCTCTACATCTTCGCACAGCTTCAGGGCAAAGAGGGCGACATCGAGGGCGTTGAGGTCGATGAGACGAAAGTTTACTTCGACAAGCAGTTCGCTCGCCAGAGTGACTTCCTGCAGTATGACACCTTCCTGAAGTATCACTCCGAGACCGAGCTGATGCGCTACATCAAGCGACTAGACCGCAAGGACATCTCGCTAGCTCAGTCGATGATCTCGCTAGGCTCTTGTACCATGAAGCTCAACGCAGCTTCAGAGGTAGCACAGCTGAGCAATCCTCAGTTTGCCAATATCCACCCCTACGCTCCCGATGACCAAGTCGAGGGCTACCTAGAGATGATACGCAACCTGTCGGCTCTCCTCTGCGAGATTACCGGTATGAAGGGTGCTTCGCTCCAGCCCAACTCTGGTGCTGCGGGTGAATACACTGGTCTGCGGGTCATACGTAGTTATCTGCAAGCTACGGGTCAGGGCGCTCGTGACCTCATTATCCTACCCGCCTCTGCACACGGTACCAACCCCGCTAGTGCTGTACAGGCAGGCTTTGACACGATTACCGTCCGCACGGCCGACAATGGCGACATCGATATGGATCACTTTATGGAGCTCACCGAGCAGTACAAGGATCGTATCGCAGCCATCATGATCACCTATCCGAGTACACACGGTATCTTCGAGAGCAATATCCGCACCATCATCGACCGCATCCACGAGATCGGCGGACAGGTCTATATGGATGGTGCCAATCTCAATGCACAGGTAGGCTGGACCAACCCTGGCTATATGGGAGCTGACGTATGCCACCTGAATCTGCACAAGACCTTTGCGATCCCCCACGGTGGTGGCGGTCCTGGTGTCGGTCCGATCTGTGTCGCTGAGCACTTAGTCACCTATCTGCCTAAGCATGTGGAGCGCTGGTCTGATGCGACGAACCAAGTGTCGGCAGCGCCTTTCGGCAGTGCTGGTGTCTTTGTGATTACCTACGCTTACATTCGCCTCCTTGGCTACGAAGGCTTGCGCCAGGCGACTGCTATGGCGATCCTCAATGCCAACTATCTGAAGGCACTCTTCCACGACAACTACGGTGTCGTTTATACAGGCGACCGAGGCTTCGTCGGACACGAGATGATCCTCGACTGTCGTGGTGTCAAGGCTCAGGCAGGCGTCGATGAGGGCGACATCTCCAAGCGTCTGATGGACTTCGGCTATCACGCTCCGACGGTCTCCTTCCCCGTTCACGGCACGCTCATGATCGAGCCGACCGAGAGCGAGAGCAAGGCTGAGCTAGATCGCTTTGTCGCTGTGATGAATCAGATCTACCAAGAGGCTCAAGATATCGCCTCGGGCAAGGCCGATGCTACGGACAACGTCATCAAGAACGCACCTCACCCTCAGTACGAGGTCTGTGCCGACGAGTGGCATCACGCTTACACACGTCAGCAGGCAGCCTTCGCACTACCCTATCTTGAGGAGAATAAGTTTTGGGTCAATGTGTCTCGCATAGACAACGGCTTTGGAGATCGCAACCTGATCCCAGCTTTTTGTGCCTGCACTCCTGAAATCATCGATGAACTAAACAAATAACACTATGGCTAGTTTCAAGCAAGAATTCAAGGAATTTGCTCTTCGTGGCAACGTCATGGATATGGCGGTCGGTATCATCATCGGAGGAGCCTTTGGCAAAATTGTCTCCTCGCTCGTTGATGACATCCTGATGCCGATCATCGGACTCATTACGGGCGGAGTCAACTTCACCGACCTGAAGTGGGTCATCAAGCCTGCTGAGATCAATGCTGCTGGCGAGGAGATCGTTGCAGCCACAACGCTCAACTATGGTCTCTTTATACAGAACGTTGTTGACTTCCTCATCATCGCGCTTGTCATCTTTATGATGATCCGTGCGATCAATAGTGTGAGGAAGAAGCAGGAAGAGCCCGAAGCTCCCGCACCTGCTCCCGAGCCCTCTGACGAGGTCAAGTTGCTGACCGAGATCCGCAATCTACTCGACAAGAAGCAGTAAGCCGACTCGATCAGTAGGCTACAGAACTAAAGCACCGCCCTCGTAGGTCACTCCTACACAGGCGGTGTTTTTTTGTCTCTTGTCTCTTCGCAGAGACCTCCACGTGGAGATGCAGGGAGGCGATCTCAAGCCCCCTCAAAGGGCCGAAACGCTCTCGGTAAAGGATCAGGGAGCAAAGCTGGACTTTTGACCCCTTCTCACAGCTCCTACCGATGATTGATGAGTGAGGGGAGCTAAAATACCTATTAGTAGTTATTTCATCGGGAATGAATCCGACGTACCTTTGCAGAGGTTTTTATGCTTCCCCTATGAGTAGGTCTATCCGTAGAGTTTTTCTGTCCTACATACTCTTTTCGTTGCTCTCCTGGAGTCTATATGCTCAGGGTGCCCGTCACACCCTCACAGGAGTGGTATGCGATGCGTCTACTGGCGAGCCGATAGCCTACGCTCTGGTGGCTCTCTCTGCCGAGGGACGCAAAGATGTGGTAACCTACACGGATGATGACGGGCGCTTTACCTTTCAGTCGGTACTCGCGGGACGATATCGCCTACAGGTGCGCTATACGGGTCTGCGCAAGGAGCTGACGGTCACCTTGCAGCGAGACCAATACCTACGTATCCCCTTTAAGCTGGAGCAGATACTAGGCGAAGTGGTCGTGACTGCGCAGGAGGGACGACAGCTGACCAGCTCCTCAACGATTGAGCGGGCGGCTATAGATCATCTGCAGCCTAGTAGCTTCTCCGACCTGACGGCACTACTACCTGGTGGCAAGAGTAGTGTACCCAATATGAGTGGTGTCAATAATCTCTTGCTCCGTGAGACGGGCACTATCAATATGCAGGGCAATAAGACAAACAACCAAGACTACGCCATCAGTTCGCTAGGTACCCTCTTTATGGTAGATGGAGCTCCGCTCAATACGGATGCGGATATGCAGTACACAGCCTCGCCGTCTGGCTCGCTCCTAGGTGCTGGCAAGGTCAATGTGAATCGAGGTGTGGATATGCGTACGCTGCAGACGGACAATATAGAGCGGGTCGAGTTCATCCGTGGTGTCCCCTCCGTAGAGTATGGCAATATCACCTCGGGTGTGGTGCTGGTGCATCGTAAGCGACAAGCCTCGCCCGTGCAGAGTCGCTTTAAGGTAGATGGCTACAGCAAGCTGGTCTCAGTGGAGAAAGGGTTTGCCCTCACACCCTCCCAGCGCCACATCCTCAATGGGGATGTGAGCTATCTAGATGCTAAGCCTGACCCGCGTGTCCCCTTTGAGACTTACCGGCGCTTGACTGGTTCGCTACGCTATCATGGTACGAGTAGTGACCAAGTGCACAGATGGGAGGTAAGCGGAGACTATACGGGGACCTTTGACAAGAATAAGGTAGACCCCGACCTCTCCTACGGACGCACCGACGAATACCGCACTGACTACAACCGCATAGCACTCACCTCACGCTATACTTACGCTCCGTCAAGCCGCCGGAAGGGCTTACAACGGGTGGAGCTAACACTATCCGCTGCGCAGCAGTTTGACTACCTACATCAGCGCCGTCTCGTGGCTCCAGACCGTATGTCTATAACCCCTACGGGCGACCAGGCTGGCGAGCACGAGGCTAGACTGATCGGCGGGGAGTATATAGCGGACTATGTGAGTGATGGTAAGCCTCTGACGCTTTTTGCCAAAGGGCAGACACTATATAATATAGAGTGGGGTAAAGCTTCGCATAGGTTGAAGGGGGGCTTTAACTATGAGCTGTCCAAAAACTTCGGTCGCGGGCAGGTATACGATCTCTCCTATCCACTCTTCCCCAAAGCGTGGGACACTCGTCCACGACCCTACTACCAGATCCCAGCCTTGCAGCAGCTAGCACTCTATGCGGAGGATCTATACAAGCAGCCGCTCGGAGCGCATACACTCCAGCTAGAGGCAGGCGTACGGCTCTCTATGCTCTTAGGCTTAGCACCACAGTACACGCTGAGCTATAAGCCTTACCTAGATCCACGTGTCAATCTGCGCTGGAGCTTGCCTGCCTGGGAGCTGCTGTCACGAGACCTCAAGCTCTCACTCGATGCCGGATGGGGGCTGACGACTCGTATGCCTACGCTCAACTATCTATACCCTGACCCGCGCTACATAGATATGACGCAGCTAGCTTACTACGACATCAATGCGCCCTATGAGCGCAGTCTATACTACGTCCGCACCTACATAGAGGATGCGACGAACTACAAGCTACGTGCTACGCGCAATCAAAAGCTAGACCTACGTCTCTCGGCCGAGTGGGGACGCAACAAGATCTCCGTGAGTTACTTTCGCGAGTTGATGACCACAGGCTTTAGATACCGCTCCACAGCTCAGGTCTATGCCTATAATAAGTATGACGCCTCAGCGATCGACTATACCCAGCTGACGGGACAGCCCGACATATCTACCATTCCCTACACTCCCGCTGCGCGTATCGAGTCGACAAGTCGCCCTGAGAATGGCAGCATGATCCGCAAGGAGGGGCTAGAGCTACAGATTATGACGGAGCGCATTCCAGTGATCAATACCAGTCTGATCCTAGGGGGCGCATGGTTTCGCTCTACCTACTCGAATAGCCTACCGCTCTTCTATGCCGTCTCTGGAGTCTACGGAGATGTGATCCTATCGGATCAATACTTAGGCCT
Source organism: uncultured Porphyromonas sp. (assembly GCA_900539765.1). Taxonomy (GTDB): domain Bacteria; phylum Bacteroidota; class Bacteroidia; order Bacteroidales; family Porphyromonadaceae; genus Porphyromonas. The sequence goes on from UQDF01000006.1 coordinate 7,496, forward strand.
CTACAACTGGCAGGATGGATCGGAAAATCAGTCACTCTCGACCAACCTGCTCCTCGACACGCAGATCCCGCAGTGGGGACTTATCCTGACGACCGCCATAGAGAGTACTTGGCTGGTCTCTCGTCGTCGCCTCCCCCAGGATGGTCGTCCGATAGCTTACCTAGATGTGCACGACGGTAAGCTGCACCCCTACACAGCGGAGTCAGAGCAAGACACCTATCTGCAGCATCTCTTGATACGCTACAGTGATACGCTCTTTAAGCCGAGTCGCATACCTCTAGCTCTTGGGGTCAATCTAAAAGTATCCAAGCAGCTGGGCAGGCTCTTTACGTTATCTCTCTTTGCCAACAACGTCTTAGACTACCTGCCCGACTACAAGGTGGGGAGCGCTACGCTCAGGCGTACTGCCACACCATACTTTGGTATGGAGCTACGCATCAAAATATAATCAACCCAACAAATAAATCTCTATGAAACGATTACTGTATATACTCCTCTTACCAGCCCTGCTGGTCGCTGTGACTGCCTGCCGTCCAGACCCTGTCACGCCAGACAACCCCAAGGAGCAAAAAACCATCGCTTGTCTCTTCGAGCGCACACTGCCTGATGATGTCACTGACTTGACCATACAAGAGGAGCTCCTCACGATACACAATACCTCCACGGGTCAAGACGTGGAGTATAAGACGCTAGAGGGTATCAAGCTGGCTCTAGGTCTGTACAACCTAAACTACACAGCGACCTGTCGCTATAAGCTACACGGGGTCGCAATGGAGGGACGGCTGGTCGCACAGATTGAGAATATGGAGGTGACCGACCAAACGACCGCCCCACTCAAGCTACGCTTAGAGCTCCGCATCGTGCCTACCGTTCAGGACTTTGTCATTCAGGAGATATTCTTTACGGGCACACTGACCCCTGCAGGCAAGCAGTATCATGGGACCAGCTATGTGGCTCTCTACAACGGAACAGACAGAGTACTCTATGCTGACGGGATCGCCTTCTGTGAGAGCGGGTTTAACCCCGCACGTAAGTTTGATTACAAGCCAGACATACGTCAAGAAGCTATGGCGGTACACGCCGTCTATGTCATCCCTGGCAGTGGTAAGGAGCACCCCGTGAAGCCTGGCGAGCGGCTGATACTCTGTGACATAGGCATCGACCACAAGGTGAATAATCCAAATGCTTTTGACCTCTCCAAGGCTAACTTCGAGTGGTATGACGAGTCTAGCTCACCAGCACACCAAGACTTTGATAGTCCTACAGTGCCTAATCTAGATAAGTGGTACTGCTACACGAAGTCCTTTTTCATCCTACACAATAGAGGCTTCGCATCGTACGCTATAGCTCGTATGCCGATAACCAAGGAGGAGTACCTCAAGGACTACAAGTATGACTACACCTACGTCTTGACACACAATGGGAATAGCTATGACATGTCAGGCTCGTGCTATAAGCTACCCAACGACTGGATCATAGATGGTGTCAATTGTAGTGTCGAGGCGGTGCATCAGTGGACGATCCTACCTGAGACGATAGACGCTGGATATACAAACTGTGGTACGGTAGACGGACAGAAAGATCGCTACTTCCACAGCGTACGACGTAAGTACCTAGGCAAGGATGCCGAGGGACATATGATCCTGCAGGACACCAATAACTCGTTCGAGGACTTCAACCCAATGGTCACGGCCTCGCTCATTGAGGAGCAAGGTACTGCGATCAATGCTAAGGGTACACCCTGCACGACTAAGACTTATGATGGAGTCGTGCCTATTGAGCAGTAAGGTCTCTTCGATAGACTATGGTGCATCATTCTTCGGTTTGTCTTAGCAGATCTCTTGCGCTCTTACTCTGTCTCCTAGGTGTGCTTACGAACTCGCTCTATGGACAGCAGCAAGAGCCAGAGAAGATCTCACTACCTGCAGATACCCTCTCAGTGGCAGGGTCGCTCCTAGAGCAGGGGCGACCTGGCTACGACCTGTCGGTATCGCCAGTAGTGTCGCCGCTCTACTTTTTCTCAGAGCGAGGCTCTCGTACAGACCTCTCTCTGGGCGGAGCTATGCGACGAGATGGAGGCGAGGCGATGATCCCGCAGCTGGGCAAGCAGGACGTCGATGGATCGGTGCTTATCGAAAGTGCTTTGCGTCAGCACAACAACTTCGCTTGGGGTGCTGCCTCCTACACTTATCGTGCTACGGAGGGGATACGCTTCAACGAGACGACCGACTACCCCCTCCTCGCACCTTACGTCATGGGAGACACGGCGCATACAGCGCGCCTGCACCAAGATCTCTACACCTTCGGCGCAGGTACGGTGCATCGTCTCGGCAATTGGCTCCTCTCCCTGACAGCTGACTATCGTGCCACCTTTGCCTACCGCACGCAAGACCCTCGTCCTCGCAATCTGGCTACACGCTTAGAGGGGCAGATCGGCATCGGCTATCAGCTTACCGACTATGCACTAGCTCTAGCAGGTACGCTAGGTCGCTACAAGCAAAACAACCAAGTAAACTTCCTGAGTGAGCTCGGAGTGGCTAGTGAATATCACTTTACGGGCATCGGGGGAGACTACTACCGCTTTAGGGGAGGCAATACATCGCTCTTCTATCAAGGGCTGTCTTACGGCATCTCGCTCGGGCTAACCCCTACCAGCAAGATGCGTCAAGGCTTCTATGCTCTGGCTGCGTGGCATCTGCTGAAGACCGACCGTATCATACGAGAGCTCAACAACCTCCCCCTCTCGACACTCTCCAGCCACACGATAGATCTGCAGACGGGGTACACCGCTCGCTCAGCACGACTGGGGCGTTGGGGCGTAGCGCTCTACACACAGGGCGGCATACGTCGAGGTGCTGTCCATCTCTTCGGTGATCCTAAGGGCAATATCTACCCACGCATAGCCTCGGAGCGGTCATACTATGGCCAGACCTTAGAGTTTGGAGCTAAAGGCTTTTGGTATAAGGACGCTCCTCGCACGCCTTGGTCGTGGGGCGTATCCACTTCGCTCGGCTATCGACTACATGAGGAAGACTTGCTACCTCAAGCAGAGCGACTCTTCTACCATCTAGGAGGGACATTGGCTCCGTATGTTAGCTTTCATCGCGGGCAGTACTTTGTCTCTCTGACTCCTACTTATAGTATCTGGTCGCAGATGGGACACCCTTCACTACAGTTAGCTCCTCAGCATCAGCCTATACCTACTTATGCTGAGACACTGGAGCGAGCCTTCCAGATAGCTAGTTCCACGCAGATGACCTATGGGCTCTCTATGACTCACGGCTATCAGCTTAGCAGTAGATATGCGCTGTGGCTCTCACTAGACTACCTCCATACGCAGACGAGTCTGTGCGGTAGCAACTACGGAGCCATACGCTGTGGCATCTCATTCTAATGGCAAAACAGACTAATCAAACAATCTAAATATCATCAGTATGCGAAAACAACTACCAGTATTACTTATACTCCTCACGCTCTTCTGTACGGCGAGTGTGACGATAGCACAGACCCCAGACGAGGGTGTCGCAAAGAACTTCCTCTGGTATCGCCTTATTTCCAATAGCGTAGAGCGTCATCAGATACCTCAGCAAGTGGTCGCCTCTATGGATGGCAATCTCTTTGCGAGCAATGCCTTCTATAGTAAGGAGCGCACTGACGCTAGCTCGGTCTTCAACTTTGACGCATCAGACGATGCTGACAAAGCGATCTCCTATGGCGATGACGGCTCGGCTGCCAACGGCAACACCGCCCTCACTATCTACAAGATGACTCCTGAGGGCAAGCTACTCTGGCACATATACAACAGCCGCGGAGAGATAGCAACCAATGTCAACTGTATCACGGCTACTCCCGACGGAGGCTTTGTGACCATCTTGATGGTACGGGATGCTCAGTCCAAGTCTAAGAGCGATACAGACACGCTGCGCCTGGTACAGGCAGATGGTACGCCTTACGATATAGAGATGAAATCTCTATTTGTCGGAGTTGGCGATGACGCCTCCGCAGGAGCTACGCGTCGCAAGATCATGCCACTCCTTGTCAAGGTCACTGCTGCGGGACAGATCGAGTATCACAAAGCTTTCGAAGTAGACCACACTCCTATGGCCGATGCAACTCGCTATAGCTACGGGACCCCTACGGGCTGCGACTTCAAGGGCACAACTATAGATCCCGAGGGCAACGTCTATGTCTGTGGCTTCGTCCGCACGGCCATAACCATCGGCGAGACAACTATCAAGGCAAAGAACAATGTCGGGTGGAATGGTGACTCACAGAAACAGATGGGAGACTTCTTCATCCTCAAGTTTGACAACAAGGGTAACCTCCTCAAGCATCTCACCGAGCAGGGAGACCCCATAGGGCGCTCTATGCTAACGGTCATCAAGTATCAAGACGGCAAGCTCTATGTGGCTGGACGCTTCACAGGAACTAAAGAGAAGACCCCCATAACCATCGATGGCAAGCAACTCACCCCCAGCGATAAGGAGAGCCTTGTCACCCTCTGCCTAGACACAGATCTAAAGGTGTCGTGGATCTCTCAGATTGATGTCAAGGCTGTACCCGAGCACACTTCGACGCTTGCTTTTGTCGATGGGATAGCTGTCGGCAAGGACAAGGTCTACATAGCGGGACGTGGTGCTGGAGCTTTTTGTGATGCTGAGGGAAATGTGATCCTCGAGCAGAAAGTCAAGGGACACAGAGGCTATGCTCTAGCAATAGACAAAGCTACAGGCAAGCCCAATGCAGAGTGGCATACGCTCCTCCCAGAGAAGGGGATCTCCAACTGTACGGCTATCTCCACTCAGGGAGATCGTGTCATCTTGCATGCCTATACTCTAGGAGGGCAGACCTACTATCGTGTGCTGGATCTCAACCTCTCTGAGAGCTCTGCACAAGACTACCCTATGGTAAGTAAAGCTATGACCTCATTCGGAGGCGATGTCGTAGCCAATAGCTATGTGGCAGGTGCGCGTTGTCGCAATAGTGCTAAGCTCCTTACGACCGAGGGCTATAAGGAGATGATATACAAGGATTGGTTTAGCCTCTTTGTTGCTCACAAGCTCCCCTTCCCCTCAGTCTCTGCTAGCTGCAAAGCTCTCCACCTATCAGAGGGCAAGGGTACCCTGCAAGTCCTAGCGTCTGACCTGACAGATCCTATCCAGGTGACATGCTCTGGCGAAGGCTTTACGGCACAGCTCAAGGAGCTACCCGCTACGGGTGGCGCTCTCGAGGTACAGTTCAAGACAGCTGTCACCAAGACGCCCGAAGAGCGTATCGGCAAGCTCACCCTCACTTCTGGTGGAGCCAGCTACGAGGTCTACCTCTACGCAATGACCGAGACAGAGCAGTACATCAAGGTATCTCAGAGCGAGATCGACTTCACGATGATACCTGTCGGTGAACATAAGTCTGTCGATCTGACCGTCACACAGAAGAACCTCATGGACGCTATCACCTGTACGATCGAGGGTGAGGGTGCTAAGTACTACTCAGTGGACAAAAGCGAGATCGCCGTCTCCAATGAGCCTGCGACCCTCAAGGTAACCTACACGCCTGACAAGACCATCGCAGCTAATGCCAAGGCTACAGCTCAGCTCGTCCTCACCTCTGGTGATGTCAAGACGATTGTCACACTATCTGGTCAGACCAATACAGCTATTGAGGAGGTTGCAGCAGCCAAGCTCACTATCGCTACCGCTGCTGGTACGCTCTACGTACATAGTGACATGGCTCGTCCAGTAGCTATCTACACGTCAGCTGGTGAGATGGTTGCACAGCAGCTACTCTCTGGTGACATGGAGCTCTCACTACCTGCTGGTATCTACTTCATCCAGACAGATCGTGAGGCCTATCGTGTCTACATCCCCGCTATCTAATCAGTCTCGTTCCTCTTCTCCCTATGTGGAGGAGAGGGACTATCCTCTTTATATAAGCGACTCTGTGAAGCTCGCACTTCACACCCTATTGCCTCAAAACACAATTATCACATCAACACAGTATGAACAATAAACTATCTCTCGTGCTCCTCGCAGCACTACTTTCCTTAGCCCTCATCGGCTGCAACAAGCAAAAGCAAGATCAGACCGCAACCGCAGAGACGGAGGCTCCGACCTATATGGAGGTAGACGCACTCCTCGCCTCTGCCGATAGTCTCGTCGGTCAGACGGTTACTGTGCAGGGCATCTGCACTCACCTTTGCAAACATGGTGCCAAGAAAGCTTTCCTTATGGGCAGTGACGACACCAAGGTGATCCGCGCTGAGGCTAGTGAGGAGATGGGCGCCTTTGCCCAGGAGTGTATCAACAGTATAGTCACCATCACAGGACAGCTTGTCGAGGATCGTATCGATGAGGCTTATCTGCAAAACTGGGAGGAGCAGCTCAAAGCTCAAGCCGCCAAAGAGCATGGCGAGGGCAAGGCAGGCTGCGCCAATGAGAAGAAGGCTCGTGGCGAAACGGCCGACACACCAGAGGCGCGTATCGCAGACTTTCGCAAGCAGATCGCTGAGCGCGAAGCTCAGGAGGGCAAGGCATACCTCTCCTTCTACCACATCGATGCTACAAGCTATCAGATAGAGCAGCAGTAACACATCTGAAGCTGAAAGATCTCTATGAGAGTAAACTTTAAGGAAGTAGGTAGGAGCGTGCGTCGCTGGAGTAGATTACTACACCGTGACCTCTCCTACCTACTTGCTGCACTTATATTCATCTATGCCCTGTCGGGTCTCTATATGAATCACCGAGACTCGATCAATCCACACTACATCATCACCCAGCGGGAGTATCAGATCCCGCTAGAAGAGTTGCGATGTGCTGGACGTCTTGACGCACCCGCCGTTCGCAAGCTCCTAGACGAGATAGACCTGTCGGATAGCTATACCAAGCACTACTACCCAGACGACCACACGCTCAAAGTCTTCCTCAAGGGACGTGCCACCCTACTCCTCGACACCTCAACTGGGGTAGCCGTCTACGAGTCGATCGAGCGACGCCCGCTCATCAGCTCTATGACACAACTGCACTACAATCCAGGGCACTGGTGGACGATCGTCGCTGATGTACTAGCCATCGGTCTTATCCTCATCACCCTCACGGGACTACTCATCGTGCCAGGAAGACGCGGGCTCATAGGTCGTGGAGGCATCCTCCTCTTGATCGGTCTGGCAGTACCACTACTCTTCCTTTTCCTATAAATGTAGACGGCAGCCCCTACTGCTGTCTAAAGAGTAGCCCACACCCACCCCTTATACCACTTAACTAATATGGACAACTTAATCGAGTGTCACAACTTGACTCACTACTACGGCAAGCGACTGATCTACCGTGATCTCTCCTTTGCCGTGCCTCGTGGTCGCATCCTCGGCCTGCTTGGTAAAAACGGAACAGGCAAGACCACAACGATCAATATCCTCAGTGGCTTCCTCCGACCCAAGTCGGGCGTCTGTCGCATCCTAGGCGAAGACATAACCCGTATGCCCGACCAGCTCAGACAGGATATCGGACTGCTCATCGAGGGGCACGTACAGTATAGCTTTATGACTATAAGGCAGATAGAGCGCTTTTACGCTCCCTTTTACCCCAAGTGGCGCAGGGAGGCTTACTACGAGCTGATGGAGCTACTCAAGGTCACCGAGAGCCAGCACCTCAGTCGTATGTCTTGTGGTCAACGCTCACAGGTCGCTCTCGGACTGCTCCTGGCGCAAAACCCCAAAGTCCTCATCCTCGATGACTTCTCGATGGGACTAGACCCAGGCTATCGCAGGCTCTTTGTAGACTACCTGCATCACTATGCCAAGGAGCAGGGGACCACGATCTTCCTCACCTCCCACATCATCCAGGATATGGAGCGTCTGATCGATGACTGCATCATTATGGACTACGGCTCTATACTCCTGCAGCGCCCAGTCGCTGAGATACTAGACGAGGGGCGACTCTACAGATGCACCCTCACAGACGATCGTCCTCTCCCGGAGATCGACGGGCTGTACCACTTCGAGGCACACCACAGACGTGGGGAGTGCTACTCATTCCTTCCACTGCCAGAGGTCGCCGAGCGACTCACTCAGGCTGGCGTCCCCTACCAAGATCTCACAGCACACGAGACGACGCTCGAGGATGCCTTCATAGGACTCACCGGTAAGTACTAACGCTATCTATATGTTTACCTCTATAATATATAAGGAGTGGCTCAAGCTCCGACTATACGCACTACTATCGACACTTGTCGCACTAGCCATACCGCTCTACGGCGTGATACGCATACACCGAGCCATCGCCCTACAAGGTGCTGACCATATCTGGCTCGTGATGATACAGAAGGGGGTCGTCTTCGTAGAGAGTATGCGCTACGTACCCCTCATACTAGGCTTGCTCTGCGCCATCGCTCAGTTTGCCCCAGAGCTCTCTCGTCGTAGTTTCAAGCTCACCCTGCACCTGCCTCAGTCACCGCTCCGATCGACCTACCAGATGCTAGCCTGCGGGGTGACGTTACTGCTATGGCATACCTTATTATATATAGGTGTCCTCTTCATCGGACTACAAGGAGTCCTAGCTTACGAACTCCTCGCCTACGTCCTCTCCGCCACACTGCCGTGGATCTTGGCAGGCTTCCTCGGCTACCTCCTCATGAGCTGGATACTCCTAGAGCCCACTTGGCGCAGACGCATCCTCTACACCCTCATCACTGTACTATTGATGCGTCTCTGCTTCATCTCACCCACAGCAGGAGCTTACGCACCCTTCCTACCTACGCTACTTATTTACACCATCCTCTCCTCGACACTCGTGTGGCTCTCCGTGAGCCGCTTCAAAGAGGGGAGACAAGACTAGAATACTATGAAGCGCATAGCCACAATACTCCTATACATCACCATAGCACTACTCATCGTCTGGCAGATCCCCTGGTGGTACAACTACCTCAGAGCCGATGCAAGCCGTGAGCCATTCACTATCTACAGTCAGCTACTAGGCGACTTTATCATCACAGGTCATGATGAGGGAGCGATAACCTACCATAGCGGTAAGGGCGTGCAGTATAGTCGTGAGGAGGTCGACAGCTTACTCCCCACCTTCTACTACCGCCAGCTCCTGACTGATGGTCGCCTGCCCGACACGCTCTACGGAGAGGCGGTGACTCCACAGCTCATACAGCGGGGTGGCGTCACCTTTCGCAGCTCGCCACGCACCCTCTCTGCACCTGGTGTAGCTCTCTACCCCCTCCTTGAGAGTGCTTCACGGAGAGTCAGGCTGGAGATGCCCGAAGATCTCTTTCGCATCACCGAGCAGGCGATCGAATTTGTAAATATGCAGAGCAATCAGCTAGACAAGACGAAGAGTGCTAGCTACACGAAGCTCTTTCAGGAGAAAGGCTTTGCCTTCCCCGCACAGCGGGTCGCTGGCAATGCAACCGCACAAAAGGAGTATGACAACGGCTACCTCCTCATAGATCAGCAGGGTAAGCTCTTTCACCTCAAGCAGATGGCGGGCAAGCCCTACCTGCGGGCTATTGACTTGCCCGAGGGCGTAGAGGCTGCCGAAGCATTCGTCTGGGAGCTACCTAGTCGTCGGCATATCGGTCTCGTCTCTACCCGAGACCATCAGCTCTATCTGATCGAGCGTGAGGGCTATCGACCCTGTCGCCTTGAGATACCCTCGTGGGATCCTCGCCGTGAGGATCTCACCATCATCGGCAACGACCTAGACAGTTACACCCTCAAGGTCTCCACCGCCGATGCCACAAGCTACTATGCGCTAGACGCTGCTGACTATACGCTACTGAGCTCGCTACAACTAGATCACCCTGAGCGGGCTATGCCGGGGCTGCACTTTACTTCGCGCCTAGATGGCTGGGTGAAGCCTCGACTAGACTAACCGCAGGGTCCCTTCTGACTTCTTCAAGAGGGAGGAGCCTCTGTGAGCCTATTCATCTAGGGCTAACGTCTATTTTGTACTGCTGGGTACTCAACTCTGATACGTTATAGTATAGCGTCCCCTATGTCCCGCAGCACTTTCTCTTAGCATAAACTGATCTCCACGTGGAGAATGGCAAATCGCCACGTGGAGAATTTCTTTTTCCCACGTAGGCACAAATCATTTCCTCCGAAGTTTCGTTTGATTCCTCCGAAGTTTCATTTCGTCTCCACGTGGGAAATGCTTTTTCTCCACGTGGGGATTTTCGATTTCTCACGTGGAGATCTGGAAGTTTTGATCTTTAGGACGAAATGTTTGTGAGGAGTCGATCGATTTGCCCTTATAAGCATATCGGGATATGCTTGGAGCATGGCTAGAATGTATGGTCAAATCGTTTTTTTCCTTACCTTTGGAGCTAGATCATATGTCAGGTGCTGCCGAGAGGTCTCTAGCTCATCTGCCGATACCTATGGCGAGTCACCCGACTATTAGACTGAATCTATGAATCGGACTTTACTAAATATCCTCCAGATGCCGCTCCTAATCTGCATCTTATGTGCATTGGGACTGACTTCTTGCAACGATGACTACTCGACCCTCGGAGGTAGTCTGCGACCTGAGCGAGACCTCGTCACGGCTCGTGGAGACTCGCTACTCTTTCGTGCTGAGACGATACCTCTAGACTCTATATATAGTCGCAGCGCTATCTCGCTACTGGGACAGATCTCAGATCCTATCTTTGGAGACTTTGAGGCATGCTATATCAGTCGGTTGCAGTGTGCACCAGGCTTCACCTTCACGCAGACGCCTATCAAGGATCGCATCGACTCGGTAATTATCGAGCTCTCCTACCTGAGTGCCGTAGGCGACACCACCACGTGGGGCAAGGCACAGGTCTATGAGATCACGCAGCCACTACCTAAGAGTCGCTACTCGGTAGACGACTTGACACCCTACACACAGGGGGCCAAGCTACTCGGTGAGCTGACTTACCAGCCCTCCGACACGGCAGGTATCAAAGGGCTTTCGATACGAGTACCCAATGAGCTGGGTGAGCGTTTTCTAAAAGCTTCGCGTGAGCATCCTGAGTGGTTTACATCGCAAGAAGCCTTTGAGTCCAATCTACTCCGAGGTCTCTATGTCACCTCGACGACGGGGACGGGTCATGTCCTCTCGGTCTACTCGACAGCTCTTCGCATCTTCTACACCTTTGAGACTACTCAAAAGTCTTCCACGGGTGAGGACTCGACGGTCTACAAGCCAGCGTGGGAGATCTTCAGCAGTAACAAGAGTCTCTACGCTCTGAATAGTCTCAAGCACAGCCACCTCGAAGAGCTACTCGAGCCTTCAGCTGATGGCAAGACCTATATCAAGTCTCCTGCGGGTGTCGTCACCAAGCTCACCTGTAGCAAGGAGGAGCTCAGCCGACTGCTCCACGAGTATGAGGCAATGAGCAAGGATAAGCCAGACTTCGGGTGGGTGATGAATGAAGGCAAGCTACAGATATCAGTAGATATACCCAATGCGGATACGCACTTCAACCCGCCCCCACAGTTGCTCCTCATACCGCAAGATAGTGTGGCGCACTTCTTCGCTCGGAATATCACCAACCCCTTGGTTGCCTCCACATCCTTCGTCTCTGGGCGTTACAGCGTCTTGGAGCGTAACTACACATTTAGCAACATCAGTCATCTGATTGAGGCGCACATACGTGACAATATGGAGACCGATGCGAACGGTAATCACCGTGTGACCGATGACTTAGAGCTACTCCTGATCCCCGTAGCTACAGAGCTGGCATCGACATCTGGATCGGCTGGACAGATGGTTGCTATCACCAACCTACTCTACCCCTCAGCCGTACAGCTCCAGTGGGGTGCCAAGGGCTTTAAGCTGGGAGTCATCGGGACTGGGTTTTATAATCGACGATAGACCGAAGACAAGATACATTAGTGGCTAAAGGCATGACTAAAGAAAAAGAACAGATCAAGCTCAAGCTGATCGTGATGAACTTCCTCCAGTTCTTCGTCTGGGGAGCATGGCTCATCTCTATGGGACGCTATATGGGCAATGTGATGCAGTACGATGGGCAGGAGGTAGGCGGACTCTTTGCCACAGCTGGCTTTGCAGCTATCATCACGCCCGCACTGACGGGTATCATCGCTGACCGATGGATCGGTGCCGAACGGCTACTCTCGATCTGTCATCTGCTCACAGGAGCCTGTCTGATTGCTGTCGGCTGCCTACCAGTGGGGACACCCTTTGCGACCACCTGGCTGGTCATCTTTGGGGTCAACCTCTTCTTCATGCCTACCCTATCGCTCTCCAACACGGTCGCATATCATGCGCTCGGCACAGTGCAGGCTGACATTGTGAAGGACTTCCCCCCGATACGTGTCTGGGGTACCATCGGCTTCATCGTAGCGATGTGGCTGGTCAACCTATTTAAGTGGATGGACAGCCCGATGCAGTTTAACCTCGGCGCCTTTGCAGCCATCGCCCTAGCGATCTACGCCTGGACACTACCAGCAGTACCGCATGGAGTCAAAAAGGCGGAAGAGGGTCGTCGCTCGCTCCTATCCATACTGGGACTGGACGCACTGGTACTATTTAAGAATAGACAGATGGCGGTCTTCTTTACCTTCTGCATACTCCTCGGAGCAGCGCTCCAGGTGACCAATGCTTATGGTAATATGTACCTCGACCACTTCAAGGGGGTCGCTGAGTATGCTGATAGCTTTGCAGTCAAGTATCCCAACATCTTGCTCTCTCTGTCCCAGATCTCGGAGACGCTCTTTATCCTAGCGATCCCGTTCTTCCTAAAGCGCTTTGGTATCAAGGGAGTGATGACGATGAGCTTCGCAGCGTGGTTCCTACGTTTCGGACTCTTTGGTCTAGGCGACCCCGGGATGCCAGGCATCATCGCACTTATTCTCTCGATGGTGGTCTACGGTATGGCGTTTGACTTCTTCAACATCTCAGGCTCCATGTTTGTCGATCAGTCTGTCTCACCCTCGATGCGTGCTAGTGCTCAGGGGCTCTTCCTCTTGATGACCAACGGACTAGGCGTCGTGATCGGTTCGCTAGGTGCTGGATGGGTCGTCGAGCACTTCACCACGGCTGGTGTCACTGCGTGGACGACCGTCTGGTACATCTTCGCAGGCTATGCATTTGTCACGGGACTACTCTTCTGGTTGCTCTTCCACCCCAAGCAACTCGCGACAGCTCCATCCGCTTAAGAACAAGGCTCAGCCCTAGGAATCATCGGCGTCCGCTAAGCTATGTTTAGACTAATCGGCAATGCTCTCAGTGTCGTGGGCGAGTACACGCTCCTCATGGCTCAAGTCTTCAGACGGCCGAAGAAGTGGGGCATCTTCTTCAAGCAATTGATCCGAGAGATGGCTAAGTATGGGCTTGACTCGATATGGATCGTCGTGATCATCAGCTTTTTCATTGGCACAGTGATCACAATCCAGCTCTCGATCAATATGAGTTCGCCACTCATACCGCGCTTTACGATCGGCTATGCTGGGAGAGAGATTATGTTTCTCGAGTTTTCCTCCTCTATCATGTGTCTCATTCTCGCTGGCAAGGTAGGCTCTAGTATCGCCTCTGAGCTCGCCACCATGCGCGTGACCGAGCAGATAGACGCGATGGAGATCATGGGGGTCAACTCTGCCAACTTCCTGATCCTCCCCAAGATCCTCGGTCTGATGCTTTTCATTCCAGTGCTGAGTGTCATCAGTATGGCAACGGGGCTAGTGGGTGGATACATAGCCACTTACTTTATTCCATCGATCACCCCCTCCGACTTTGAGATGGGTCTGCAGACATTCTTTGAGGCACGAAACATATTCTACTCAATCATCAAGTCGCTCGTTTACGCTTTCATCATCTCATCGGGCGCTAGTTACTTCGGCTATACGGTCAAGGGGGGCGCCCTCGGCGTAGGACGCGCTAGCACCAACGCAGTGGTCTCTAGCTGCGTGCTGATCCTCTTAGCCGATGTCGTACTCACCAGTCTATTGTTTATGTAGTGCTATGGGAGAAGGAACTAAGATCATAGAAGTCAGAAAACTCTGCAAAGCCTTTGAAGACAAGGTCGTACTGCATGAGATCAGTGCATCCTTTACCCCAGGAAGCATCAACTGCATCATCGGGCGTAGTGGTGCGGGCAAGACGGTCTTGCTCAAGAGTTTGATAGGCCTCATACCACCCACGTCGGGCGAGATACTCTTCGATGGGCACAATATGATGCTCTTGTCTAAGGAGGAGCTCAAGCGACTACGACAAGTGACGGGAGTACTCTTTCAGGGGTCAGCACTCTTCGACAGCATGACTGTCTTGGAGAATGTCCTCTTCCCGCTGCAACTCTTCTCCAAGATGTCGTCTCGAGAGCGCAAAGCACACGCTATGGCACTTCTCGAGCGAGTCGGTCTCGAAGGCGCTCAGCGTAAGTTCCCCTCCGAGATCAGTGGCGGTATGATGAAGCGTGTCGCCATAGCTCGTGCTGTGGCGCTCAACCCGCACTACCTCTTTTGCGATGAGCCAAACTCAGGGCTAGACCCTACCACCTCGGCTTCAATAGACAAGCTACTCAAAGAGCTCACTGAGGAGTACCAGATCACGACGGTAGTCAACACGCACGACATGAACTCCATCAAGACTATCGCTAATCATATCCTCTATCTAGACAAAGGGCAGGTCGCATGGCATGGTGCGCGTGAGGAGCTTAGTGGCGATATCCCAGCTTCTCTCAAAAACTTTCTTTACCTTTGATGCACCCTTTTCCATTTTCTCTTTTTAGCAAATAAGATGACACAAGCTAAGCGATATATAGGTTACCTCTTCCTCCTAACCTTCCTACTCTCATGGGGCTGCAAAGACCACAGTAGCGACTATTCCGCCCAAGGTATCTTTGAGGCGGAGGAGATCGTTGTCTCGGCCGTCACCTCGGGCGAGTTGCTTCGGCTAGACCTCTCTGAGGGGGATCAGCTAGAGAAGGGACAGGTCGTAGGACTGATCGACACTACCTTCCTCGCACTACAGAAAGACCTTGTCGACACGCAGCAATCGACGATCGATGCTGCGGGACAGATCAATGCCTCTACTCAGGTAGCCCCGCTAGAGGCGCAGCTCAAAGCGCTTAACAAAGAGCGAAATCGCTACGCACCGCTCGTAGATCGTGGCGTCGTGGCTCAGCGCACACTAGACGAGATCGATGCTAAGATCTCAGCTGTCAAAGGACAGATAGCTGCTGCACGAGCTACCATCAGTCAGCAAAACCGCTCCACCAGTGGTAGTGGCGATGCGCTCACCGTACAGGAGATTCAGGTCGACCAGATGATCTCTCGAAGCTTCATCAAGGCGCCTATCTCGGGGACGGTACTCACCGTTTACCTACATCAGGGCGAGCTCGCAGGACAAGGTATGCCACTCTTTCGCCTAGCCAACCTACAGCAGATGTATCTGCGCGCTTACGTCACAGCAGAGCAGCTCCAGCACGTCACCCTCGGGCAGACCGTCTCCGTCTATAGCGATATGGGCGAGGAGGAAGCGAAAGCATACACAGGAGAAGTGGTATGGATCTCCGACCGAGCTGAGTTTACTCCTAAGAACATACAGACGCCCGACGCCCGCGCCTCGCTCATCTATGCGATCAAGGTACGAGTGCCCAACGACGGCAAGCTACGCATCGGACAGTACGGACGTGTCGTACTAGATCAGTAGCCTATGTCTGTAGAGCAGGCGATCCAACCAGCAGTATCTTGTCAGGGCGTATGCAAAAGCTTTGGCAAGACGGCTGCGCTCCAGGGCATCGATCTCAACGTCCGTGAGGGCGAGCTACTCGGACTCATCGGGCCCGACGGAGCGGGCAAGACGACCCTCATACGCATCATCGCCACGCTCCTCAACCCCGACGCAGGCGATGTCACCGTCTTAGGGCACGACGTCAAGCGCGACTACCGACCACTGCGTCATCAGATCGGCTATATGCCTGGTCGCTTCTCCCTATACCAAGATCTCACCGTTCGGGAGAACCTCGAGTTCTTCGCCACCGTCTACAAGACGACCGTCGAGGAGAATTACCACCTCATCGAGGACATCTATAAGATGCTCCTCCCCTTCGAAAAGCGTCCCGCGGGCAAGCTCTCAGGTGGTATGAAGCAAAAGCTAGCCCTCTCCTGCGCACTCATACACAAGCCTCGACTCCTCCTCCTCGATGAGCCGACGACTGGCGTCGATCCCGTCTCACGACGTGAGTTCTGGCAGATGCTCTCCAAGCTACGCGAGCAAGGCGAGATCACAATGATCGTCAGCACTCCCTATATGGACGAAGCGGTGCTATGTGACCAAGTGGCCCTGATGAAAGATGGGCAGATCCTCTCCATAGACACCCCCGACGGGCTCGTCGCAAACATGGATCGAGCCCTTTGGTCCGCCACTGCAGAGGATATGGGCGATCTACTCCTCAAGTTGCGCAGCCTCCAAGGCGTGCTCAGTAGCTTTGCCTTTGGCGAGGCGCACCACTTCACCTTTGACGAGCAGATCATCACCCCCGAGGAGATCCACACACGCCTTCTAGAGCAGGGCGTCAAGGGGCTAAACATTCGCAAGATCCTTCCCTCCATTGAGGACTACTTTCTCATCATCTCTCAAGAGTCCTAATTCCTAGCCCATGCCCTCCACAGAGTATAGTATATTGGCCAATAAGCTCACCAAGCGCTTCGGCGACTTCACCGCTGTCGACGAGATCACCTTCGATGTCTTGCCGGGCGAGATCTTCGGCTTCCTAGGAGCTAATGGTGCTGGCAAGAGTACCGCCATACGCATGCTCACAGGGCTCCTCAAGCCCACCTCTGGCTACGCCGAGGTAGCAGGCTATGACGTGCGCAAAGAGGCCGAGCAGATCAAGCGCAATATCGGCTACATGAGCCAGAAGTTCTCCCTCTACGACTACCTCTCTGTCGAGGAGAATATCTTCCTCTACGGACGCATTTACGGACTCTCTCGGCGCATCATACAGAGCCGTATGGAGCGACTCCTCGAGGAGCTCAACTTCTACGATCAGCGCAAGCTCCGCGTGGGTAGCCTACCCCTCGGGTGGAAGCAGAAGTTAGCCTTCTCCATCGCCATCTTTCACCGCCCCAAGATAGTCTTCCTCGATGAGCCTACGGGAGGTGTAGACCCTGTGGCACGGCGACGCTTTTGGGAGCTTATCTACAACGCCGCCGCCGAGGGCATCACCGTCTTCGTCACCACACACTATATGGACGAGTCGGAGTACTGCGACCGCATCTCCATCATGGTAGACGGGCAAATCAAAGCTCTAGACACTCCACGAGCCTTAAAGCGACAATTTGACTGCGACTCGATGGATGAGGTCTTTTACCAGCTAGCCCGCGGTGCCAAGCGCTCTGAGTAGCTTCGCTTGTCGTCTTCTTTTGACAAATTGTCGCACTTCCAGCCGTTGGCTTACCCTTTGCTAGATAGTTAGTGCAGGTCACCCCGATAGATCGGAGCCCCTGCACAGAGTAAGTACATAAACACCTATTAAAATCAATACTACTATGACACTATCAAGAAGAGACAACAACTGGATGCCAGCCCTATGGAGCGACCTACTAGACAACAACTGGATGATACGCCCTAATGCCACAGCGCCCGCCATCAACGTACTAGAGACTCCCGACGAATTTCGTGTAGAGCTAGCAGCTCCAGGCATGAAGCGCGAGGACTTCAACATCGAGATCAACGAGGAGCACGACCTAGTCATCTCCATGGAGCGTCACCACGAGGAGGAGCAGCACGATAGCGACCAAAGCCGCTACCTACGTCGCGAGTTCTCCTACAGCAAGTTCGAGCAGACCCTCATACTGCCAGACAATGTCGACGAGGAGCGTATCCAAGCACGTATGGCCGATGGCGTCCTCACCCTCTCGATCCCCAAGATCAGCGAGGAGGAGCAGCAGAAGGCTCGTCGCACCATCGCTATCGAGTAGTAGCGCCACACCACTAGACCAGAGCCTCCCGCTCTAGTCTCACCATAAAAATCTAACACACCTAGTAGCCCCGCTTGGTTCGCACCGAGTGGGGCTACTTGTATGTGAACTTAGAAAGTAAATCGTCACACGCACACAACGGGCGCACCGATGGTCTGCGTCCTTTTCAATCGTTACTCGTAAGATTTGCAGAGCTGATGTCTCAAAAGGGGGGAGTCTCTAATCTCTTTTTCGTATCTTTGTCCCAAGTCTATTTTTCCCTGGTAGATTATGCACAGACCTAAGACCCCTACCCGAATAACTAGATGGGTACTTGCGATGGCGATGGTGTGGCTCACGAGCTGCGCTAGTCGTCAGGCGACGGTGACTCCATACGTAGCTGGCGAGCAGTCTACGAGTGGGGTCGTTTACTATCTACCGAAGACACAGCTACGCATACACTTTATCCTCTCGGAGGAGCAGTTTGAGCCTGGTCCCTTGGTTGCTTACGCCTCTAGGTATCTAGGTGAGAGCTATGCGACGCAGCCCACGACACGCTACCAGATAGAGCGTGTGGCGATGCACGCTCATGGAGTCCCCGACACGACGCAGAGCTATCTGATTCAGTCGGTGGCGACGCCCTCTGTCGAGCAGCTTGTCGCACTAACTCCTGATGGGCTTCTCTACTCGCTCCACGGCAAGGCGTATAAGCCCACCACGACGGACTACCTGGCTGATTATCCCAAGGGGGGGACCCAGCAGGAGGCTAGTCAAGCACTACCTCAAGAGTATGCCCTAGCTACCTCACGTGCCAAGCAGGCTGAGGTAGTGGCCAGTAGACTCTTCGAGCTACGAGAGCGCCGTGTGGAGCTCCTCTCGGGTCAGGTCGAGACGATGCCGTGTGATGGACCAGCGCTCAAGATGGTCCTAGACGGGCTGGACAAAGAGATAGCAGCGCTACAAGCACTCTTCGCAGGTCGCACCTCGAAGCGATACTACGAGGAGATTGTGGATGTCCCCATTGACGATCCGGTCTCGCAGCAGGTGGTGGCTCGCTTTGCTCCACAGTATGGCTTAGTCGACAAGGAGGATCTCTCGGGTGCTCCTATATATATAAGTGTCGAGGCTCTGAATCATCCCGCTCCGCAGAGTGATGCGGAGCTACATAAGTTGACCAAGAGCACGGCACTCCGCTACATCGAGCCAAGACGCGCTCGTGTGTCACTGCAGCTCCCCGAACGCAATCAGGCGATCATGCTAGAGCTCTCGGTGGCGCAGTGGGGGCGTACAGCAATCCTAGAGCATAAGCTAGGTGCTGACAAGCTAGGACAGCTCCCCTACACGATATACTTCGACCTCACAAGTGGCTCTATCGAGCTGATCGAGCTACCGCAGCAATGAACAATTTGAAAAAACACTAATCTATAAACGAACCATTCATATGGAAAATAAACACCCCAAGGGGCTTATCGTATTAGCCCTAACGAACATGGGCGAGCGCTTTGGCTACTATACGATGCTAGCCATATTGACGCTCTACCTACAGGCGAAGTTCGGCTTCTCCTCGGCAACGACTAGTATGCTATATGGGACCTTCCTAGCGCTGGTCTACTTCCTCCCAATCTTCGGTGGTATCATAGCTGATAAATGGCTCGGATATGGTAAAACCATCTTCACTGGAGTCACGATCATGTTCGCTGGCTACCTACTCCTAGGGTTACCTTTTGGCTCTGGGAGTGCGGGTGTCACGATCATGCTCTTGTCTCTCTTCCTGATTGCTGCTGGTACGGGACTCTTCAAGGGTAACCTACAGGCACTCGTGGGTAAGATCTATGACGACCCACGCTACTCTAAGGGACGTGATATGGCGTTCTCTATTTTCTATATGTTCATCAATATCGGTGCCTTCTTTGCTCCTAGCATGGGTAACTGGATTACGAACAATGTACTAGCTAAGGAGAACTACTTCTACGATGCAACCGTTCCTGCGAACTA
Source organism: uncultured Porphyromonas sp. (assembly GCA_900539765.1). Classification (GTDB taxonomy): domain Bacteria; phylum Bacteroidota; class Bacteroidia; order Bacteroidales; family Porphyromonadaceae; genus Porphyromonas. Next base: position 27,381 of record UQDF01000006.1, read on the forward strand.
CAACAAGCTCAACGACGAGACGGTTGATGCTGACGCCTTTATCGCAGAACTACAAGCTAAGCACCCTGAGTATGCTCAGCTGACGGCTGAGGAGCAAGCTCAAAAGATCTCAGCTGCTAAGAAGAAGGCTGGTGTCATGTTCCCTGAGGACGAGGCGCAAGTTCTTCACGACCTACGTATAGCAGCTCTCCGCCAGTATACTAAAGCAGGGCTAGTGACTGATCCGCAACTGCAGATCACGGATGCTGACCATGAGATCCTCATCAGCCGCAATGAGCAGGACGAGCCGGCCAAGTTCGCTATCAATGAGCGCGTGGCTATGCTTCAGATCCCAGCTGAGTGGACGGCTAATCTAAACAGTAAGCTCAATGCAGAGCGTGCTGACAAGGGTGAAGCAGCTCAGGAGTTGAGCTTCGAGCGAGCTTTCGGTGAGCACTATGTATCGACGACGCTGTCACAGTCTTATAGTCTCTCGTTCTTTGTAGCTTGTATCAGCTTGATCATATCTATCCTGATCTTCGTACTCTGTCGTAAGACCTGGAAGGCAGCCGACGTAACCGTCAAGCAAGCTAAGGCTATGGCAGCTCAGGGTGACAACTCAGCGCATGTCGTCGAGATGTCTAAGGCTGAGATTAGGGAGCGTCTCATCGCACTGGGTCTGGTCTTCTTCGTTGTGATCTTCTTCTGGATGGCTTTCCACCAGAACGGCTTGACGATGACCTTCTTCGCACGAGACTACACCGTATCACGTGTAGACGGTGCGGGCTATATGCCGTTTAGTCTACTGATGCTGATACCTTTCATCTGCTTTATGTATGGTATCTACCTCTCTACCTTCGGACTACTGGGTGGTAAGAAGAATGTCAAGACAGGCTTAGTCCTCGTCGTGCTAGGTATCGCTGGTCTCGCTGGTGGATACTTCATCGACATCAAGCCTATCGGTGATGCTCTGAGAAATATCACACCTCAGATCTTCCAGCAGTTCAATCCATTCTTCATTATCCTGCTAACGCCTGTCACGGTAGGTCTCTTTGGTTATCTAGCCAATCGTAGTAAGGAGCCCTCAGCTCCTCGCAAGATCGGTATCGGTATGCTCCTAGCAGCTATCGGCTTCTGCGTACTACTGATCCCAACGATTATGTACGCACTACCCGCTCCTGCTCATATCCATGGTACCAGTGATACGCTCGTATCGCCTAATTGGCTGATCGGCACTTACTTCGTACTGACACTTGCTGAGCTCTTCCTCAGTCCGATGGGTCTTTCCTTCGTCTCTAAGGTAGCTCCTCCACAGTACGCTGGTCTTATGCAGGGTGGATGGCTCGCAGCAACCGCTATAGGTAACCTGCTCGTCGGCGTGATGGGCTCTCTCTGGGACAAGATGCCTATGGGCTGGTTCTGGGGCGTGCTAATCATCTGCTGTCTCCTCTCTGCCGCCTTCATCTTCTCCGTTATGAAGCGTCTCGAGCGCGCTACGGCAGACTAAGGAGGCTGTCCTATGAGATAACAGTCTCGACAAAAAAGACTGTATCAACTCTCCACCAATAACGATGGACGTATCGCAGACTCCTCTACTAAGCGAGGGGTGGGCGATGCGTCCATTCGGTTATAGATATATCACAGAATGCTTATGAGACCTTTATCAGACATCGTTACCTCTCTCTGCTCTCCAGAGCCCATAGAGGTGACCCAAGAAGAGGCGCTCCAACTAGCCAAAGAAGCAACTAGCGAGGAGCTCTACGAGGCTGCGCACCGTGTCACACGACACTGTATGGGAGACGCCTTCGACACTTGCTCGATCATCAATGTCAAGAGCGGACACTGCTCTGAGGATTGTCATTGGTGTGCTCAGAGCGCTCACTACCATACACAGGCGGATGCCTATCCGCTGCTGGATGTCGAGCCGTGCGTAGCTGAGTCACGGGCCAATCGTCAGGCAGGCATCGGGCGCATCGCTCTCGTTGCTAGTGGACGAGGGCAGAGTGATCGGGAGATAGAGCGTATCGCTCAGCACTACGAGGCGATGCATCAGGCGAGTGATATCAAGCTTTGCTCCTCTATGGGACTACTGACGAAAGAGCAGCTACGACGCCTTCACGAGGCAGGTGTCACCACCTATCACTGCAATCTAGAGAGCGCACCGTCACACTTTCCCAAGCTCTGCACGACTCACACGCAGGCGGAGAAAGAGCAGACCATTCGTTGGGCTCGTGAGGTAGGGCTGCAGGTTTGCTCGGGCGGGATCATTGGCATGGGCGAGACGATGGCTCAGCGCATCGAGTTCGCCTGCTATCTTCGTTCGCTCGCCATACGTTCCATACCCATTAATATACTCCAGCCGATCGCTGGGACGCCACTAGCCGAGGAGCCTCGCCTGACGGACGAGGAGTATCTGCGTACGGTAGCGCTCTTTCGTCTGATCAATCCGACGGCATTCCTGCGCTTTAGTGGGGGGCGGCTGAGGCTTTCGCCAGAGGTGATGCGCCAAGCTATGTATATCGGCATCAATAGTGCCATCACAGGCGACATGCTGACGACCAGTGGCATGCAGGCTCGCGAAGACATGCAGCTCATCGCCGAGATGGGCTATCGCAATACCAACGAAAAGGATTGGCGTACCGAAGAAACCGCTTAAGCTATGAAGCAATACGACCCAACAGTCCAGCAATACGACCCAACAGTCCAGCAAGCCTTAGAGTGGGATCGCAAGCACCTGTGGCATCCCTACACCTCTACGGAAGATCCGCTACCAGTCTACCCCGTATCGCACGCCGAGGGGGTGCGCATCTACCTAGCCGACGGCACAGAGCTGATCGATGGTATGAGCTCCTGGTGGTGCGCAGTGCATGGATACAACCACCCTGTGCTCAATGCTGCCGTGGAGACGCAGATAGGGAAGATGAGCCACGTCATGTTTGGCGGGCTAACGCACCAGCCTGCCATAGCACTCGGCGAAGAGCTTCTGAAGATGCTCCCCGATGGCTTCGACTGGATCTTCTACGCCGACAGCGGTTCGGTAGCTGTCGAGGTGGCACTCAAGATGGCGATCCAGTACCAGCAGTCCCTCGGTGAGACGCAGCGAGACCACTTCGTCACCATCCGTCGAGGCTACCACGGCGACACCTGGCACGCTATGAGCGTCTGCGATCCCGTCACAGGAATGCACAGTATCTTCGGCACGGCACTACCGCAGCAACACTTCCTTGCGCCGCCCTCGGTCAAGTGGGGCGAGCCATGGTGCGACGACGCTATGGAGCCACTCCGTCAAGTGCTCGCTCAGCACGGCGAGCAGATTGCGGCACTCATCCTAGAGCCTATCGTGCAGGGAGCTGGCGGCATGTACTTCTACCACCCCAACTACCTCGTAGAGGCACGTAAGCTGTGCGATCAGTATGGCGTGCTGCTGATCTTCGACGAGATAGCCACAGGCTTCGGACGTACGGGGCGTATGTTTGCGATGGAGCATGCGGGCGTCCTGCCCGACATTGTGACCCTCGGCAAGGCACTCACGGGAGGCTATATGACCCTCTCCGCCATTGTCACGACGCAGCGCGTCGCTGAGACCGTTTGCCGTGGCGAAGCAGGCTGCTTTATGCACGGACCCACCTTTATGGCCAACCCTCTGGCTTGCTCCGTAGCCCTCGCCAGCCTGCAACTCCTGCAGCGTGAGCCAACGCTAGAGCGTGTCGCTAGGATCGAGGCCCAACTGAAGCGTGAGCTAGCACCTGCCAGCACCTTCGCCGGGGTCAACGAGGTGCGCGTCCTCGGCACTATTGGCGTGATCGAGCTAGATGAGCCAGTCGATATGGCCTTTATGCAGCGACGCTTTGTGGAGCTAGGCATCTGGGTACGACCTTTCGGCCGGCTCTGCTACATCATGCCCCCATACATCACCCAACCCGACGAACTCTCCCAGCTCACCGCAGGCTTGCTCACGGTCGTTCAGGAGATGGTCACTAGACAATCACGATAAAGGTTACGCAGTATGAAACAGACAATAGTCATTGGCGCCGGTATCACAGGACTCACCACGGCACTTTACTTACGGAGAGCGGGAATGCCCGTCCTCGTCCTAGAGGAGGCGGAGCGTGCTGGTGGACAAATACGCACTTTGCAGGAGGAGGGCTACACCTTCGAGACGGGACCTAACACGGGGTCGATCTCTTTTCCCGAAGTAGCCGAACTCTTTGCTCTCTTGCCCTCAGGCTACGAAGCTGCCACCCCAGCGGGCAAGCGCCGATACATCTATAAGAAAGGACGACTGCATCAGCTTCCCTCAGGTCCTTGGGGCGGGCTCACGACACCGCTCTTCACACTAGGCGACAAGTTCCGCCTGCTCGGTGAGCCGTGGCGCAAGAAAGGCTCTGATCCCTACGAGTCTGTCGGCTCCCTCGCGAGGCGCCGTCTAGGTGAGAGCTTCTTGCGCTATGCCGTCGACCCCTTCGTTGGGGGCATCTACGCCGGCGATCCGATGAAGCTGGAGACCCGCCACGCACTCCCCAAGCTCTACAACCTAGAGCAGAATTATGGGAGCTTCATTCGTGGAGCTATGGCAAAAGCCAAAGAACCCAAGAGCGATCGTGACCGCCTAGCCACCAAAGAGGTCTACTCAGCACGTCACGGACTGGAGACGATGATCCACGAGATGGTCGAGCTAATCGGAGCCGACTACATCCGCATGGGAGCTACCGTCACTTCGGTCAGACAGGGCGCAGCGGGTGACTGGCTCGTCACCTACCAGCAAGGCGGAGAGCGACACGAAGTCTCAGCCGATCACGTGGTTTCTACCGTAGGCGCACACGCCTTGGCGGGCTTCCTCAGCGAGACTCTCCCCGACGAACTCTTATCTCCCATCACTAGTCTCTACTATGCACCGATCGTCGAGGTGGCTGTCGGCTTTGATCGTATGGTTAGCAACTATCGCGGCTTCGGTGCGCTTATGCCTTCATCGGAGCCAGTGGACATCCTCGGGGTTCTCTTCCCGTCGGACTGCTTTGCCGATCGTACACCGACTGCCGAAGGGGTACTCTACAGCATCTTTATGGGAGGCACACGACACCCCAACTTAATCGACATGGGAGAAAAAGAGCTGCAAGCTCTAGCACTCAAAGATCTCTACAAAGTACTCGACATCGACCCACGCATAGTGCCCAATATGGTACATATCTCGCGCCACCGCCATGCGATTCCGCAGTACGGTGCCGACAGCGAGAGACGTTGCTCAGCCATTGCCGAGGTAGAGCATCGCTACCCAGGGCTCATCATTGCGGGCAACTGTCGGGACGGTATCGGTATGGCGCACCGCATCACGCAAGGCACGCAGATCGCCCAGCAACTAATCGCTGACAGCGATCAGTAGGTCGGCCAGGGTCAGAGCGACCATCGACTGCACGACCGGCACCGCCCGTAGTGCTATGCAGGGGTCGTGACGCCCCGTGAAGGTGTGTGTCACGCTCTCGCCTTCTGTCGTGAGCGTCTGCTGCGGACGGGCAATGGTAGGGGTAGGCTTGAATGCTACCTCCATCACTATATCCTGTCCCGTCGTGATGCCGCCGAGTGCACCGCCATTGTGATTGCTGCAGAAGGTTACCTCGCCCGTATCGCTCATCGCGAGCAACGCGTCTAGCACCTCACTACCCCGCTGCCCTGCCAAGTCAAAGCCATCACCAAAGGCAAAAGCACGACTCCCCGGGATGCTCATCACGGCATAGCTCAGGAGTGCTGGTATACGATCGAAGACGGGGTCTCCAATGCCAGCTGGCAGACCACGCACCACACAGCCCACGACACCGCCCACGCTATCTCGGTCAGCTTGAACCTTAGTTAGGTAGGCTGCTATCCCCTCATCTAAGGTCGCATCGGGACAGTAGCAGAGGCGGTCGTAAGTATGCTCTAAAGGGTAGGTCGTGTAGTCGCCAGCTAGCGACAAAGTGCCTACCTGCTGTATGAAAGCCTGCACCGTGACACCTCGCAGCTGCTCTAACCATTGCTGAGCGATGGCACCGGCCACCACGCGAGCGACCGTCTCACGACCACTCGACCGCCCGCCACCAGGCTGTGGCTCGAGACCATACTTAAGCCAGTAGGTCAGGTCGGCATGATTTGCTCTAAAGGGCTTGCCAAGCTCACTCGTAGCGGTGGCGTAGTCTTGCGAGCGAGCATCCCTATTTTGTATCACGAAGGCTATCGGACTCCCGAGCGTCCGCCCTTCGTCAGTTAAGCCTGAGAGCCAGACCACCTCGTCTGGCTCTCGGCGTTTTGTCGTAGATCGTGAGTAGCCTGGACGACGCAGGTTGACAAAGCGCTGCACAGCCTCCCGATCGATCAGGAAGCCCGCAGGCATACCATCGAGGATCCCCCCCAAGGCAGCTCCGTGCGACTCCCCAAAGGTGGTCAGTCGCAGATTTCGTCCGAAGCTATTCATCGTGATTGCTTAGTGGCAACCGCTGCAGCAAGAGCATCCACCCTCGTGGTCGTCGCCATCGCAGCAACCGCCCACCTGTCCCGAGAACTGAGCCGTCAGTCTCTGACGATCCTCCTCGGTAGCTGGACGTGCCTCTAGGACAGATCCGACGAAGTGTAGCGTCTGACCAGCCAGCGGGTGGTTAAAGTCCATCGTCACCGTATCGTCCGTGATCTTCTCGACGATACCAACCAGCTGATTGCCTTGGTTGTCGAGCATGGGGACAGCGTTGCCCTCGAAAACAACATCAGAGTGGAACTCGCCCTCCTCGTTTTTGAAGAGCTCCTTCTCCAGCTCCAGTATGTAAGCGTCAGAGACCTCACCATACGCCTCCTCGGGAGTAAGGACAAAGTCAAACTTGTCGCCAGCCTCTAGTCCCATCAGTTGCTTCTCAAAAGCCTCTAGTAGGAATCCCGCTCCGATGATCAGAGCTAGAGGAGCCTCTGGAGTAGCCTTCTCGACGATGGCTTCCTTTCCTTCACCTGTGTAGAGTTCGTATTCGCAGGTTACGTAGCTATCTTTTGTAATCTTCATATTAGGTATAATTGTTTCGTTATAAGCTGAGCCTGATGGGTAAGCCAGCAGTCTCAGCCTGTGATTCTTTTGTCTACGTGACCGCCTAAGCATCACCTAGACAGCACAAAGGTACAAATTTAGCCATTGCGCCCAGCACTTCGTATATATACCAGCGCCCGAGATCTGCTAGCTAGCATATCTCGGGCGCTCTGTGTATGTACACCTTTGCGATACAGCTCTCGTGTGCGAAGCTTATCCGTAGGCGTACGGAAACTCCTCAAGAAGGGTCTCAGTCTAGTACTACCTTGTAGCTCTCGCCTGCGATGGTCAGGATATAAGATCCAGCGGGCAGTACATCACGCGAGATCTGCACCATCGGAGAGCGCCTTGAGTTGATCCTCCTCAAGAGCTGCCCCTGAGCGTCGAAGAGACTTACCACTGTACCTGGTGTCAGCCCCTCTACCCGTATAGCTGTCGGTGTATAGGAGATCCGCAGCTCGTCCGACTTTGTGGGGGAGGTCACATGCGTAGGCGTTGAGCCCTCGTACTCGACAGCGCCGTTCATAAACTCCTGTGGGTCAGCACCCTTGACATCTAGTGGTGTCCAGCCCATCTCCTTAAGCTTAGCGACCTGTAGGGTGTTGCACACATTGCCCTGAGGGGATAGCGTATTTACTATGTACAGGTACCCCCATGGCTCCTCATACTCATCGTCTTCCGAAGGCTTTTTGCACTGAGGCATCTTAGCAATGACTTGCTCCATCTCCTGCTCCGAGATATTATTCTCGTAGATCGAGAGCAGGTGTAGCTCCTTGAGCATAGAGAGGTCTAGTGAGGTAATCTTGTTGAGATGCAGCGTAAGCTCCTCTAGGTTGACATTTTTGCTCAAGTCTAGCTTGGTCAGCTTGTTTTGCTCGACCTCTAGGATCTCTAGATCCTCTAGTGAGGTCACGTCTATCTCCTCGAGTTCGTTTTCGTATATACTTAGGTAGTATAGATTTGGTGTCTTGCTCAGGTCTACCTTGGTGAGATAGTTAGCTCCGATCGATAGCTCCTCTAGGTCTGGCGTGGGTGAGAGGTCTATCTCGGAGAGCTGCGCCATACATAGGTAGAGGGACATGAGTCCAGGTGTGAGGCTCAGGTCTATAGAGGGGATCATTGTAAAGGAAAAGTCCAGCTCCTTCATATCTTCACAGTGCGCTTGGGTGACACTCCTCAGCTGCTTGTTGAAAGAAGCTACAAGTACCTTCAAGCTCTCAAAGCTCGACAGGTCAAGCTCCTCCAGTGCTGAGTACTGTATGATGAGTACCTCGCAGCAGTTGTTCTCCTGGTCTGGGAAGGTCACACCTTGTAGCTCTTCGCACTCATAAGCTCTGAAGAACTTCATCTTAGTCGTCTTAGATAGGTCTATCGAGACAGGCGCCGTCTGTGTCTCCGAGTTTTCAAATCTCAGAGCTTCCAGCTCTCCGTAGATATGTATCTTCGGGGTATTCTCATCTAGGTTGAAGTATTGTACCTCAGGCCCCATGTAGAATATATCTGTGTAGTCCTCTGGACGCTCAGAGTCTCGTCCTAGTCGCTCGTTATCTTGGCACTCACCATCGCCATTGATGTCGATCCAAGCGTTGCAATCAGGTGTAAAGGCTCCGACGCAGAGTACCTTGTCTTTAGTCTCTGAGAGTTCTATCGTGATGCTCTCGCCAGTCGTAGGGGCGTCCGTCGTTTGAGCGCGCAGTACAGGCGAGGTCGTGAGCGTCACGAGCGCTGCTGATAGGAGTAGAGATAGCGTATTAAGTCGTTTCATAGGTTATAGTATTATATGTGTATAGTTAGTCGTGTAGTTAGTTAGCCATAGGCAATAGCCGGTAGCTGTAAGAGGCTCCCGTGAGGGGGGAGACTATCTGTATCAGTAGTATGGAGCCTAGTGCTGACTGCGGTATCTGGTACTGCCCTGATGGAGAGACTAGACCAAGAGCTATGAGCTCTCCCTGAGTTGAGTAGACGGCGATCTGATGATGAGCCATCTCAGGCATCTCTAGGAGACCCTCGCTACTCACTCGTAGCTGTTGTGGCTGTGCGGGGAGTGGTGCTCGAATAGCTGTGTGCGCTCCTAGCGGATCCGTAAACTGAATATAGGTACCACGGAAGAGGTAGGGGTTGGAGAGGTCGGGACCAAAGAGTGCCAGCGTCTTACCATCTTGGCTGATGGAGGGCCATCCGAGTATCATCTCCCCATGCTCATCTGCGGAGTAAAATTCTTCCATAGGCATGCCGGTGCGTTGCTTGATCCAAAGGGCGAAGTTTGTCTTTTTGCCACTCTTAGGGTCTATGCGATAGCAATGGTAAAACGACTTCTCCTCCTCGATGCAGAGGAGCGAACCATCGTCAAGAGCTTCGGTCGCAGTATACCCCTCGAACTTAGTCAGCACCTCGCCACGCTGCTCTCGTAGATCCCAGTATCCAGGCGTCAAGACCTGATCTATGGCACCCGTCTCATGGTCAAGGACTAGCTGTCGAGCTGCAAAGAGGATACGCTGTGTCGAGGGCGAGTAGTAGCACCTCATCGGGTCGAGCATAGGCTTCTTGCAGTAGGCTAGCACCGCCTGCTCCCAGATATCGTAGGCCTTCTCCCACTCCTGCTCGTCGCTGTAGTCCTCACTCTTAGGCTGCGGGCCTGGCTTCTTCTTGTCCAGATTGAAGAAGAGCGACTCACCTGGGAAGGTGTAGCTCGTTGCCACAGGCTCTCCCTCTGGGATAGTCCACTGGATCAGTCGTGGGTAGTAGCTATCTGAGTTGACCTGTCGTCCTATCAGCGTGGTACCATCGGGCGAGAGAGCCAGTACAGAGGTTCCCTCGGGCTTTCCTCCGAGAGCATCTTCGGCTGGTATGGGTAGCGGTGTGATGGCAAAGTCTCCCTGCGCCGTGCGATTGGCGACAAAGGGACGCACATCTCTCTGCAGTGGGTCTTGAGGCTTCATATTGCCCACCATACGATCCACACGCTGTGAGACACCAGTGATCTCTATCATAGGGTAGTCGCTATCAGGAGAGGTGATGGTGACCTCCTGCCCCGTGTGATCGATGTAGAGCGTCGTCGTCCTATCCTTTTGGTATACGATGTCCCCCTCATCAGAGACATACTTGAGGTCTATCTCAGTGCCAGCATCACTCTTTTGCCAGATGCACTTCTTCAGCTCCGTATCATACACATAGGCTGCCTGCTTGTAGTAGTAAGCAGCCCATATATAGCGTCCACTAGGGGAGACCCCTCTGACATACGCCTTGGTCTCTATGGACCCGTCCACAGTCAGATCCTGTGGAGGAGTCTTGACACCCCTATAAGTAGTCTGGCCAGAGAGACTCAGCGCAGAGGTCACGAGGAGGAACCCGCAGAGTAGCGAGCAGAGAGCCCGCTGGTGTAGTAATCTTGTCGTTTGCATATTAAGACTACGCTGGTGAAGTGGTTAGGACTCTTTGGGAAAGAGGTACATCTGATAGATGTAGTCATCCTGCCCTAGTCGCACGATCGTGACGCGACAGCGATCTCCGTGGGCGTTGTAGACGTCTAGGACGTTGTCGTCGGAGATGCTATAGTTCTGGTCGAAACCATTGGTGGCAAGGTACTGCTTGAATTCTAGTGAGCGCAGGTCTCTCTCACTAGAGAGACAGAGGAGCTCCGTGATAATCAGTCCAAAGCCGTCGGCCTTCTTGTCAGGTGCTACGTAGAAGGCGTACTCCAAGTTAGTCTTCTCGATATTATCCACTTCAGTACGGAAGAAAAGGTGCGTATCCTTTGGCGACTCGTTTCGTCGGTAGGTGCGTAGTGCGAGCTTCTCCTCAAAAGCCTTAAACTGCTCGATATCTTTGGTCCGTAAAGCGTCTAGAGAGGGGAAGTCCTTGGCATCAGGAAGTATCTCATGCTTGGCTTGCACTAGAGGATTGGAATTGACTCGCTTGGCAAACTCCATAAACATGATCGTACCCAACTCTTCGTTAGGCATATCCATCATCGAGACCGTCACACTGGGATCATTCTTGAGCGTAGCGCGCAGTCCCTTCTTGACATCTCCTAGGTAGTTGCTCACCTCAGCCTCCTCTACCTGACCGAAGCCTAGCTGGTAGAGCATCGCTTTGGTGCGCTTGCAGTCAGCCACCGACTCTTTGCTATAGGCAAGGATTAGGTCGGCATCATCGGCTATAGGTATAGCATAGACCACGGCAGGAATGGTGGTCAGCCCCTCACCATAGAAGCCCGATGGGCGAAAGTCCACCTCCTGCTGGGTACGTCCTAGCTTCCCCTCGTAGGCAATGACCTCAGCATCCTCTATCCGTTCATAATCATTGCGAGGGATCCCGAACTTGAGCATTGGGAGCTCTTGAGGGACTTGTATAGGCGCCTCTTCGACCATCACGGGGACACTCTTCGTCGCCTCACCCGCCTGCACGATCACAGTCGTCTCTCCGACAGCGACACCAGTCACAAGACCCTGAGCATCAACGGTCGCGATAGCTGGATCCTTACTTTGATAAGTGACAGCTACCTCCTCAGGCGAGATCACTACAGAGAGCTGCTCGCTCTTGCCGACGATAAGGGTGAGACTCTCCGGCGATACGGTGATCGTCGTCGGCTTGGGAGGTTCAGGAGTCGGTGGAGTTGGTGTAGGAGTGCTACAAGCACTCATCAGAAGCGTCACGATAAGGGTGACGAGTAGAAGAGGTTGGTTTGCTTTCATATGGTTTCTTGTTATGTAAACGTTTTTCTTTTCTACCTGCTAAGTTATTTCTTTTTCATCAAACATGCAAACGTTTACACTTCACCGCAGTTTCTCACATCCCATCGCTCATGTTTTCGGAAGCTCTAGTGCACCAGTGATCTTAGTGGCTCTAGTCATCCTAGTAGCACTAGACACTCTAGCCAACAGGCAATCGCTAAAAGCCAGCAGCCTCTATATATTCCGAAATAGCTCCGTAGAAAATCGGAAATCTCCACGTGGAGAAAAAACATTCTCCACGTGGAGACGTTTTGATTCCTCCGAAGTTTCAATCGATTCCTCCGAAGAAATTTTTCTCGCCTACGTGAAGAATAAAAAATATCCACGTGGAGAATTGAGATTTTCCACGTGGATATCGGTGTAGAGATTAGAAGTTAGAAATTAGAGATTAGAGGTTAGTTTGGGCGGGATCTAGCCACAGGGTCATCATGCAGTGGCGACAGTCGTTTGCGACACGCAGGCGATCTCGTCCACGAACTAGATAGAGCGGTAGCGCAAAGGGTGGCTTGCGACCCGTCCGTGTGCAGTAGCCAAGCTGATGCAGTAGACAGTGACGAGTAAACATCACGGGGATTGCCCCCTCGGGACGCTCTACCTCCAAGGCGGGAGCGATGCTTCCAGAGACGCCTAGCTGGCGGTAGAGCTGACGTGCCGACTCATTCGCCACATTGTAGGTAAAGTCTAGCGTGTCGGGCAGACCATACCGCTGACGTGCCGTAGGGTCTGGCGTGCGGAGTAGGTCGATGCGCTTCTGCTGTAGGGGCTTACCGATGGCATCTCTGCGCTGTCGTGCTAGAGCAAGGCATCGTCGCTGTAGCTCCTCCGCGAGTTCTCGTCGCAGCTCCGCAACAAGCGAGGGTGGGACGAAGAGTCCGTCTAGCTTTATGGTAACCTCTTTAGCTCGGTATGGTGTGTCACCGAGCTTGCGGAGCGTGCGCTCTACGTGAGCCGTATTGTCCCGCTGGGCAGGCTCTAGTGTGACCGACCTACTATGTGTGACCGACAGCTCGGGCGCCTCCGTGAGTTGCATCTGTAGTGTGAGCTGGTCGGGCATTGCCTCCAGACGTAGCGACACCGGTATGGTGCGGGTAGAGGCATCGGGGCGTAGGAGCTGAGCCTCTAGGAGATGATTGCGATTGCGCCAGAGCGTCGTCCCCTGCGGTAGCTCAAGCGCTTGGGAGAGACGCAGGCGATAGTGTCCCGCTCGCCTAGCGGGTGTCACTTGGTTGATCTGCGCTCCGATGAGCTTCTTATCGATAGCGTAAGCTACTACCCCATCGCCATTAGCGAGCGTGATGTCGTCGCTCAGGAGTGCTATCTCTAGTTCTTTGCCTCGACTCTGGGTCACCGAGCCGATCGGCTGACCGAGGCTTTTGCTACTATAGGGTGTGATGCTGTCGGTAGGTATGGGCGCACCGAGAGGTGTATTGTAGGTCGTAAAGGGGCGGGCAAAGGTTGCCTCAGGCTGCGGCGTGAAGGTGTACTCCTCCGCTCCCCATGAGGGACGTCGCAACTCACCACTACGACGGATCAATATCTCGTCTAGCACCTGGCGGTAGTGGGCGATGACGTTGCGCACGTAAGGGACCGCCTTGAGTCGCCCCTCCACCTTGAAGGAGCTGACACCCGCATCGATCATCTCCTCGATGATTTCGGAGCGGTTGAGATCTCTCAGAGAGAGGAGATGCTCACCTTGGCGTAGCTTTTGTCCCTGGGCATCGACGAGATCATAAGTCATACGGCAGTACTGAGCGCATTGTCCTCTATTGGCACTGCGCTGTGAGAGCGCCTCGGAGATAAAGCAGCGACCACTGTAAGAGACGCAGAGCGCTCCATGGACGAACGCCTCCAGTCGTAGCGGGGTCTTGTCGCGCACCGCCGCAATGTCCTGACAGCTCCACTCGCGCGGCAAGACAGCCTGCTCGAAGCCTAGATCAGAGAGCATCTGTAGCTGCTCCAGCGAGTGATTGTGGCACTGCGTGCTAGCGTGTAGTGGGATAGGCGGTAGCTCCTGGGTGATTAGTCCGAGATCCTGTATGATGAGTGCGTCTGCCCCCGCCTCATAGAGCTGATGCGCCATCTCGACAGCATGCGTCAGCTGGCGATCGGTGAGGATCGTATTGAGTGCTACATAGACTCGTGCGGCATAGCTGTGGGCTGCATCGCAGAGCTGCCGTATATCCTCGAGCGAGACCCCGACAGCGCTCCTGGCACCATACTGAGGAGCACCTACATAGACCGCATCGGCACCCGCCGAGAGCGCCACCAGACCGCCCTCTAGCGAGGAGGCTGGAGCCAATAGCTCTATGTCTCGTAGTGTAGTCAACGGAGCCTCCCTTTTAGAGCTTACTACCGAAGGCTAGATCGCCCGCATCTCCCAGTCCTGGGACGATGTAAGCGTGCTCGTTGAGCGCTGGGTCGATGACACCCACCCACAGGGTGACAGGTGCCTTGTCGTCAAACTGAGACTGGAGGAAGTCAATAGCTTGCTGGCTAGCTACGATGGCGACCATATGGGTATGGCGCGGTGTGCCACAGCTCTTGAGAAGTGCCTGCCAGGAGAGATGCATAGAGCCTCCTGTGGCGAGCATCGGGTCAACGAGTAGTAGCTCCTTGCCAGTCAAGTCTGGTGCAGCAACATACTCGACATGTATGTCAAAGTCTTCGTCATCCTTGACTTTGCGATAGGCGGAGATGAAAGCATTTTCGGCACGATCGAAGAAGTCTAGGAAGCCGTGATGAAGGGGCAGTCCAGCACGTAGGATCGTTGCCACGACGAGCTGCTCGTCTAGTACGGCCGTGGGTGCGATGCCGAGGGGCGTCTCCACGGGACGGGTCTGGTAGTGGAGCTGCTTGCTCAGTTCGTAAGCCATAATATGGCCGATGCGCTCGACGTTTGCTCTAAAGCGTAGGGGATCTCTCTGTATCTCTCGATCTCGTATCTCAGAGATGAAGTGGGTCAGGAGTGAAGGTCTCTCGGATAGATTGTATACCTGCATGAGCTTTACTATATTTGGGTGCTTAAATCAGGCAAATATACAATATCTTTGTCGGATAGACGTTTGAAACACGTAGTCAACTACTCTTTTGTGAAGCAAGACGCAAGTACATATCATACCTATTCACTGGGTCGTCGCCATGGGCTGGTGGGGCTGTTGCTCCTATTGCTGATGATGCCGATGGCTACCACGCTCTCTGCACAGACGGCGAGACCGATGACGCGGCCCTATGCGGATCATAGACGATTTAATTGGGGATTTCACGTGGGAGCGCATGTGGAGGATCTGATCATCGACAACTTGGGTCCGACGGAGGGGGAGGCGCAGACGCTCTATGCGGCAGTGCCTAGCTATAGTCCGGGCTTTAGCGTGGGAGTCATAGCAAACTACAATCCGCATATAGACTGGAGTATACGGGTCCTGCCGACACTACACTTTGGGGAGCAGCGACTGCTCTTTCGGATCTGGGAGGAGACGGGCGACGAGGCTTTTGAATCGATGCCGATGCGCACCAGTCAGATCGAGCTGCCACTACTGGTCAAGTACAGCTCTGTGCGCTTCAACGACACCCGCCCTTACCTCGTGGGGGGCGTCTACGGCTTGCTCAATATGGGTCAGAAAAAGGGTGCCCCCTTGCAGTTCGCACCGCTCTCAGCGGGCTGGACCTTTGGCGTAGGGTGCGACATTTACCTGCGCTACTTCAAGCTCTCGCCAGAGCTACGCTTTGACTTTGGCATTACCGACCTAATCCGTCACAACCGACCCGACCTGGACGAGGGGGCTAGCATGCGCTATACCAATGCGCTGCGCCGTGGCACGGGACGGATGATCATGCTCACCTTCTGCTTCGAGTAGGCGAGACAGCACACCGCTACTCTTCCGACTCCCACTGCGTAGAGAGCGCATGGTAGATCCTCTCGGCTGCTACCTGCGAGGCTACTCGTGATGGCTCTAGTCGCTGACGCACCATACGATATTGCGCTTGCTGCGTCTGATAAGCTGTGCTCTCACGATCGAGCAGCGGGCTCAGCGCTTGAACGAGTCGCTGCGGTGTCACAGCATCGCCCAGCAGCTCCTCGACGACGGGAGACTCGGCAATCAAGTTGACCAATGAAAAGTATCGAATCGGCAGGAGATGGTCGAATGCCCAACGAGCCAAGCACCCTATGGGGAGGCGGTAGGCGACCAGCTGCGGGGTACCTATGAGCGCTGTCTCAAGCGTGGCTGTCCCCGAGGTGACCAACGCAGCCGAGGCTCCAGCCAAGAGCGGGAGCGTCTCATCGATGACAAGCTCTATGCGTTCGCTGAGATAGGGTGTGTAGTGCGCTCGGTCGATGCTTGGCGCTCCTGCGATGACTGCTCGCCATGGGGCGGGGAGCAGGTCGACCGCTCGGCACATGATCGGTAGGTTACGGGCTATCTCCGCTTCGCGGCTCCCTGGGAGGAGCGCTATATAGGGTCGTGCGGTGTCGCATAGCTTAGCATTACTATCCAGCAGCTTGTCCACGCTCTGTAAGCTCGGATTGCCCACGTAGCGAGCCGTGACGCCACGCTGCGAGAGGTAGTCCGCCTCAAAGGGAAGGATCGTCAAGCAGAGATCGGTGTAGCTCCGGAGACGCTTGATGCGCCTACGACGAGAGGCCCACACCTTAGGCGGTATGTAGTAAACTACTGGCACACCGTGACGATGCGCCAGCGGGAGCGTGTAGCGCAGGTTAAAGCCTCCGTAGTCGATCGGGATGACGACATCAGGCGGATTCGAGCGCATCTCCTCTTGTAGTAGGTGCGCAGCTAGTCGTATCTTGCGCATACTGCGCAGCACGCTTGTGAAGCCCATGACCGCTATCTTATGGTAGTGGTACAGTGGAGCTACACCTGCCTGCTGCGCCATCTTGTCCCCCCCAATAAAGGCAAAAGCGGCCTTCGCATCGACCGCTTTGAGTGAGGCGATGAGCCGTGCACCATGCTCGTCGCCTGAAGCTTCGCCAGCTATGAGGAGGTATTTCACAGCTTGTCTCTGTATTGCTCTAGAGATGTAGCGACCACTGCTGAGTAACCTGCTCTAGGAAGGGGTGATCTGTCATATCGATCTGTAGTGGCGAGATCGAGGCGTAGCCCTCGAGGAGCCAGTAGTGATCCGTCCCCGTACGCTGATCGGGATCGACCTGATCGCCCTGCATCCAGTAGACAGGAGTGCCGTGCGGTGTCTCGGCACGCATATACTCATTGACGAAGCGTCCCGTACCTTGTGGTGCCCACTTGATCCCCTTGGCGGGAGCCTTCGGGAAGTTGACATTGAGCATCGTCGTATGCGGTAGTCCATGCTCTGCCACCTGCGGGATGAAGTGCTTAGCAAAGGCGCACACCTCGCTAAAGTTGCACTTATCGCTGTGGTCAGCTAGCGAGAAAGCGACTGCGGGTATACGAGCTATGGCGGCCTCTATGGCAGCTCCCACGGTGCCAGAGTAAATAGCACAGATGCCGTCGTTGCGCCCATGATTGATCCCTGAGACCACCAGGTCTGGTAGCTCAGAGGCAAAGAGCGTGTTGAGCGCTAGCTTGACACAATCTACGGGCGTACCCGAGCAGCTGTACAGCTGATAGGGAAGCTGCGCACTCTCCTCCATCAAGGAGAGCCGTAGCGGTGTGCGGGAGGTAATCTGCGAAGAGGCTCCCGAGCGGGGCTCCGTGGGGGCGACGACAGTCACCGTCGCTATCTGGGCAAGCGTCTCCGCCAGCTCACGGATCCCCTGCGCATGGACGCCATCATCGTTAGTCAGTAGTATCTTCATAGTGTATAGATTTGAGGTTTACAGTGGGATAAGCTAAGCCTAGTCCTCAGCGGCCGCCGAGCGTTGGCTTTCGGGGATGATCTCCTCGAGCTTGACACGAAACTTCAGAGCCGAGTAAGGATTGATCTCGCCAGAGCGTCTCTCGCCATAGGCTAGATACCAGGGGATGATGATCTCCGCCTCATCGCCTACGACCATCTGCTGGAGACCTATGCGGGCACCCTCGACGAGCTGATTCTTAGGACCACGATTGATCGCAAACTCGGCCGAACGCTCCGACCCGTAGTTGCCGTCGACCACCTTGTCGCTTACGAGCAGTCTCATCTCGTAGTGGCACTTGATGCGGGAGGTCTCGATGGGATACTCCTGGCCTTCGCCATGGGTTAGCCACTTCATATAGACGTAAGCCGAGGAGCCTTCGATGGAGGCTTTGGTATACTCCTCATTAGAGGCGTACTCATTGAAGGAGCTTTCATTATTGATCCGCCACTGGGTGGAGGCATCAATAGGGTCTTCACAAGCTGTGAATAGGAGGAGTGAGAGTAGCGCTAGAAGGCTGGCTCTCAGGGATAGATTATATTTCATCTTCGATCTTCTTGAGTAAAGTATTGATACTGGTGCGCTCGGCGATGAGATCGTGTAGCGCAGAGATAGCGATACGCTCCTGCTGCATCGTATCGCGATCACGTAGGGTGACCGTATTGTCTTCGAGCGTCTGGTGGTCCACGGTGATACAGTAAGGCGTACCGATAGCATCCTGACGGCGGTAGCGCTTGCCGATGCTATCCTTCTCGTCATACTGGCAGGTGAAGTCGAGATGCAGGAGACGTACCACCTCACGAGCCTTCTCATCCAGCCCGTCCTTGCGTACGAGTGGCAGGACAGCCAGCTTGACTGGTGCTAGTGCTGGCGGTAGTGAGAGCACGACACGGGTCTCGCCACTCTCCGTCTGCTCCTCCTTGTAGGAGCCACAGAGTATGGAGAGGAACATACGATCCACACCGATACTGGTCTCCACGACGTATGGGACGTAAGACTCCTTTGTGTCGGGATCGTAGTAGCGAAGCTTCTTGCCTGAGAACTCCTCGTGGCGTGATAGGTCAAAGTCTGTACGACTATGGATCCCCTCGACCTCCTTGTAGCCAAAGGGCATGAGGTACTCAATATCGGTCGCAGCGTTGGCATAGTGCGCTAGCTTGTCATGATCGTGGTAGCGGTAGTCGCTCTGTGGGAAGCCTAGAGCGTAGTGCCAGTGCAGGCGCAGCTTCTTCCAGTACTCAAACCACTCTAGCTCAGTGCCTGGCTGAACGAAGAACTGCATCTCCATCTGCTCAAACTCACGCATACGGAAGATAAACTGACGCGCCACGATCTCATTGCGGAAGGCCTTACCGATCTGCGCAATACCGAAGGGGAGCTTCATACGTCCCGTCTTCTGCACGTTGAGGTAGTTGACAAAGATCCCCTGCGCCGTCTCGGGACGTAGGTAGATCGTCGAAGCACCCTCGGCCGTTGAGCCCATCTCGGTGGCAAACATCAGGTTAAACTGACGCACCTCCGTCCAGTTCGTCGTACCACTGATGGGGCAGACGATCTTCTCGTCGACGATGATCTGTCGTAGCTCCGTGAGGTCGTTATCATTGAGCGCCTTAGCCATACGCTGTCGCAGAGCCTCAGCCTGATCGATGTAACCCTTGACACGAGGATTGGTCGTGCGGTAGAGCGCCTCGTCAAAGGATTCGCCAAAGCGCTTGCGCGCCTTCTCGATCTCCTTCTGCGCCTTACCCTCGATCTTAGCGATCTGATCCTCGATGAGGACGTCCGCACGGTAGCGCTTCTTGGAGTCTTTATTGTCGATCAGTGGATCGTTGAAAGCATCTATGTGTCCCGATGCCCGCCAGATGTCTGGGTGCATAAAGATCGACGAATCGATGCCGACCACGTTAGAGTGCAGGCGTGTCATCGCTTCCCACCAGTAGCGCTTGATGTTGTTCTTGAGCTCTACACCGTTCTGACCATAGTCATAGACAGCGCTCAGCCCGTCGTAAATATCAGATGAGGGGAAGACAAATCCGTACTCCTTGCAGTGGGATACAATCTTCTTAAAGAGATCTTCTTGTGATGCCATAATGATTTATTGTCCTAAGTATTATGATTACAAAGATACGAAAAAGAGGATAGAGGTCAGACCTTAGAGATTACGCCTTAGAGGTTAGAGAGTAGAAGTTAGAGAGTTTTTCTAGTGAGGCTGGGAGCGCTAGCGGCACTAGGAGCACTAGTAACTCTAGCCAACAGCCAATCGCTAAAAGCTAACAACACTCCGCAAAGCTCACGTGAATAATAAAAAACATTCACGTGAAAATTTGAGATTTCCCACGTAGCAAGCAGACAAGAGGCACTTAGCCCATAGAAAGTCTTCAGAACAAATACCTCTTATTTCCAATAAATTTCCTACCTTTGGCACCGATAGCATCTATCTAATTAAACAAATACCCTAATGAAAGCAACTTATCTATACCTTTCTCTAGCTCTTATGACGCTAGCACTCCTGACCTCTTGCGGTCCTGATGCAAACGAACCAACATCCGAGGTAACTGGTATCACACTCCAGACGACAGCTGCCACCTTGCAGCCTGGGGAGACTTTACAGCTCACCGCTACCGTCACTCCAGCAGGCGCTAAGGTGACCTTCACGACAGACAACGCAGCCGTAGCTACCGTCTGTGAGAAGGGGGTCGTCAAGGCGATCGCACCTGGTACAGCTACTATCACAGCTAAGGCTGGCGACAAGACTGCGACCTGCACCATCACGGTCGAAGAGAAAAAAGTCGAAGAGAAAAACGTATCTCTCTTCAACAAAATAGACGGCAAAAAGTACCCCTCAGGGAGTACCTTCGACTATGCCACCTCTGTTTCTAAGGAAGATGCAGAGTTTTGTGAGTTAGGCCTCTTCTTTAGCGTACTCAAGACAGCTAATTACAAGGTTACCCTTACTTTTGATGAGGCTACCTCAGGATCTGCTTGCATTGGAACCCAGTGCGAGAATTTCTCAGGTAAGTCTTACACCACCGATGCAACTCTAGTAGCTGACGACCTAGATACTGACCTCAAGGATAAGGGTGATATGACCACTCTAGGGACTCACCTCAATCTCCCCACACCAGCTGGTCAGACCTACAAGAATCGTATGACCATCCAGCTCAAGCCTGAGGATGGTAGCGAGACACTCCAGTGGACTGTCAACCTAGCTATAACCGTCAAGTAACACACACCAACAGAAACAGATATGAAGCACGTACTAACTATCCTACTATCCCTCATAGTAGTCACCGTAGCTCAAGCGCAGCTACCTCAGGTCGAGCTCAAAGATCTACAAAACAATGTGGTCAACACGAGCGAGCTGAGCAATGAGGGCAAGCCCTTTATCATCTCATTCTTTGCCACTTGGTGCAAGCCTTGTCTGCGTGAGCTCAAGGCGATCCACGAGGAGTATGTCGACTGGCAGGAGGAGACAGGTGTCAAGCTCGTCGCTGTCTCTATCGATGAGGGTCAAAACGCAGACCGCGTCAAGCCTCTAGTCGATGCCCTAGGCTTTGAGTACGAAGTCCTACTAGATCCCAACGGAGACTTCAAGCGAGCTATGAATGTCAATATGATCCCCCACGTCTTCGTCATCGATGGCCAGGGACGTGTAGCATTCTCTCATAGCGGATACACCGATGGTGGTGAGCAGGAGCTGATCGCCAAGGTCCGGGAGCTACTAGAAGCTACTGAAGAGTAGTATCTTACATACGATAAAAAGAGGAGAGACCCCTCTAGCACTACCTTTAGTTAGGTACTAGAGAGAGTCTCTCCTCCAAAATGCTTTCACAAGAGATCGACTCTGACAGGCCTACGCTCTTGTCCTGAGAGGATTATCTCTTTTTTCTCCTTTCTTTAGACACACTTTACTACACATATGAGACAGACGCTACATCTCGTACGGCACCTTTGCCTCCTATCTTCTATTTGTATCGCTGGACTATCTGCACTCACAGCGCAAAGTGATAGCGAGTGGAAGCCATGGGATAAGTTCAAACCCTCCTTTAGCGTGCAGAGCGATATGCTCTTCTCACTAGACGACAACGCTACGGGATACAAAGCCTGGATGGGCAATAGCTACGTCACTGGCTCCCTACGCAACAACTACCTCGAGCTGGGACTACGCTACGAAGAGCTCCTCCGACCGATGCCCGGGCATGAGCCTGAGCAGGGACGAGGCATACCGCATATGCACCTCAAGGGCTTCATAGGCAAGTATGGAGAGGTCACACTGGGAGACTTCTACGATCAGTTTGGCTCGGGCATCCTCTTCCGCAGCTATGAGGAGCGCACACTAGGCATAGACAATGCCGTACGAGGAGTCCACGTATCCCTCACACCTTACGACGGAGTACGACTCAAGGGCTTCACGGGACAGCAGCGCAACTACTTCGACCGCACCTTCCGCCTCTTCAACAAAGATCGTGGCTTCATCTCAGGAGCGGATGGCGAGCTAGCCATTCACCAGTGGGCACCAGCTCTCAGAGACAATCAGATGACCCTCACACTAGGCGGCTCTTATGTCAACAAGGTCGAGGACGATGAGATCATACCCGTAGAGACTCCCGCAGGTATGACAGGCCCTATGCGACTCAACCTGCCCCGTCAGGTACACGCCTTCGGAGGGCGCGCTAAGTTTACACTCGGCGGGTGGGTACTCAACGGTGAGTATGCCTACAAGAGTAGCGACCCCACAGCGACCAACCACTACATCTACTCACCAGGCTCCGTAGCGATGCTCTCGACATCTTACTCACAGCGTGGTATGAGCTTCCTGCTACAAGCTAAGCGTAGCGAAAACTTTAACTTCATCTCCGCACGCTCTACGGTCGGTACGCCACTACACGTCAACCACCTACCAGCTTTTACAGCTAATCATACGTACACCCTGGCAGCACTCTACCCCTACGCTACACAGCCTGATGGCGAGTGGGCATTCCAGGGAGACTTCCGCTACACGATCCCGAGAGGTACACTCCTAGGTGGCAAATATGGCACGGGACTGCGGGTCAACTATGCGCATGTACGAGGGCTCAAGAGTGAGGCTACTGACCAGCTCCCCCTAGATGCGCCTGAAGGTAAGCTCTACGGTACAGACGGCTACGACCACTCCTTCTTTGGCATGGGAGAGCTATACTACTCTGACTTTAACTTCGAGCTAAGCAAGAAGTTCTCTCGGACCGTCTCTCTAACCTTCGAGTACTACCATCAGATCTACAACCAGCTGGTGATCGAGGGACACGCTATCAATAACCCGCTAGTTTATAGCAACATCTTCGTCCTCGACGGCAAGTTTAAACTAGCACCACGCTACACGCTACGCACCGAGCTACAGTATCTATATAGTCGTCAGGCTGAGGGTAGCTGGCTCTTTGGGCTAGCTGAGCTATCCGTAGCGCCTCACTGGATGATCTCCCTATCCGATCAGTACAACATAGATATGACCAAGGAGCACTACTACATGGGCTCACTTACCTACGCCAAGGGCAATCACCGCCTACAGCTAGGCTACGGACGTACACGCGCTGGTATCAACTGCTCTGGAGGCGTATGCCGCTACATGCCCGAGACGAAGGGTATCTACCTAAGCTACAACGGCTCCTTCTAATGTACCGCCACTTCATTCACACATTTGACAATACTACCAAGATGAAACTATCTACACGCTATACGATACTCTCAGCTCTAGCACTGATCCTTATGGTCGCTTGCGAGCCAATGCCTGAGAGTGAGCGACTCATCCCCAATGAGATGGAGACCTCTAAAGGGCGCTCCGTACTCATCGAGGACTATAGTGGCGTGGGCTGTGTCAACTGCCCCATAGCTGCAAAGAAAATCACGGAGGCTGCAGTTCCTCATGGTGACAAGGTGGTCATCGTGGCGCTCCACGGGAGCAACACAGGTATCGGCACCCAGCCTAAAGAAGACCCCAAGGGACTATACAGCCCCGAGGCAGCCACCTATCTAGATCGTCTTCAGTCTGGCGGCTCGCTACCCGTCGCTACCTTCAATCGTCGTTCACTCGCCAGCAGCGGGGGCAAGACCTATAGCGACAGCTATACCCAGTGGCCCGCCGAGATGCAGGCTATACGCGAGCTACCTCAGCTCTACAAGATAGACTTACAAGTCTCTGAGAGTGGCCGCAAGATAGCGACCCAGTGCACCGCTACGGCTCTAGACCCAGCCGCCCAAGCATCTGCCCCTGAGCTCTACCTACAGCTATGGCTCATCGAGGACGACATCGTAGCGCCTCAGCACTTCAGGAAGGGCCTAGACGAAGCCTATCAGCACAACCACATCTTCCGTCAGACGCTCAACGGCATCGACGGAGAGCCTTATGAGCTAGGCAAGAGCTACAACCAGACCAGTACCATAGAGCGCGAGGTCATCAACCCCGATCACTGCTCTGTCGTAGCTATCCTCTACGACCACAAGACAGGTGAGGTCTACGAAGTGGCTAAGGCAGCTCTCAAAGGCAATCCCACAAAGTAACCAGAAAGCAAAAGCTCAATAACATATCAATCCATATAACTAATGAACAAGCTAATAACACGCTTAGCAGTAAGCATCACCCTCGCTGGGGGTATGCTGCTACCAGCTACTCTAGCTACGGCACAGCAACAGGTCGTCGCAGCTTCAGACCTTCAGTTTGTAGAGAGCTCTATACTCGGAGAGCCTTCACAGCTCCGTGCTGGACGAGCTGACGACCTCATCAACCTCAAGACTTCACAATATGTCGCTAAGGATATCAATGGCAAGGAGTACGATATCGATGCCATCCTCAAGTCTGGCAAAGCGATCATGATCGACTTCTCCGCTGTATGGTGCGGCCCCTGCTGGATGATCCATAGGAGTGGTATCCTAGAGGATCTCTACGCAAAGTTTGGCCCCGAAGGAACGAACCAGATTGAGGTCTTTTGGGTCGGTGCCGACTCTAAGTCCACAGTCAGTGCGATCAAGGGCCAAGGAGGAGGAACGCAAGGCGACTGGACCAAGGACCGCAATGGCAATCCCGTCCCTTATCCCCTCTTCTCTGACCCAAGGATGCACCCTACCCTGGGCATTGAAGTATCTGGATTCCCTACACTAGTCCTCGTCGGGAAGAACAATAAGTGGATCGAGTGTCGCGGAGAGGTGGCTACATCAGATCCAAACTTCAAGAGATTTGCCGAGCTCCTAGACCTCTTTATGACAGATGAAGACAAGCCTCAGTCTATAAGCTTCACTGGAGCAACAGATCTCTACGTAGGAGAGACCCATACGCTCAAGGTTAACTACGCCTCCATCGCACCCGCCACTAAAGTTGAGTGGAAGGCTCCCCAGGGACTCACTCTCAAGAAGGTGAGCGACACCGAGTACCAGATTACCGCTGACAAGCTAGGCTCCTACGAGATCGAGGTTACTGTTACGAACAAAAACGGTAGCGCATCTAGCAAGATAACCGTCTCTGTCTCCAACCCTGTCGCTAGCTATCCATTCTTCTGCGGTATGGACAACAAGGAGAAGATGGACAAGGGTTGGCGCTCTATCGACCATGATGGTGATGGGCTAGGCTTCGACTCCTTTAGTGGTGAAGGCCTCCTAGATCGTCTCGGACTACAGCTAAAAGAAGGCTTTAAGGCAGGTGCTGAGAAGAGCGATGACTGCCTCATCTCCTTCGGCACATTCTACCCCACCCAGTTCGTCAATGGAAACTTTAAGGGTGTAACCATCGAGTCCGACAACGAGCTTCTCTCTGCACCGCTAGTCGTACCAGCTGATGCTGACAAGCCAACCTTCTCTTGCTACTTCATGAGATACTTCAGGGCTGAGAGGGCAGACGAACTCAAAGTGATGGTCTCAGAGCCTAATGGTACTCCTGTAGAGCTCCTAGCTCCACAAAAGCCAACCTCCGACTGGACACTAATCTCAGTCGACCTATCGGCTTACAAGGGCAAGACAATCCGGCTCTCCCTCGTTCCTATTGTCAATGGCTCTAGCGCGATCTTAGTAGACCAGCTACGTGTCACCATGGATGGTTCGACAGATGTAGAGGCTCCTACGCTCAACGTACAGACCTCCCTCTACCCCAACCCCGCCAGTGACTACGTCGCCGTCAAGACGCGTGTCGGTAGCTCCATCGAGCTCTTTGCTGCAGATGGCGCACTGCTCTCCACGACGCAAGCTATGGGCGAGGAGACCACCATCGCACTAGCACAGCTACCCGCTGGACGCTACCTAGTACGCATCACCTCACTAGAGGGTGAGATCGTCCTCCGTCCGCTCATCATACAGTAAGCACACCCTGACAGCCTACGATGACCTCCTCCGAGGAAGCCATCGTAACGCTAGCCGCTAAACACGCAGACCATCGAGACTGACTATCAGTCCCGATGGTCTGCGTCCGTTGTGTCACAGCAAGACGTGTAGCGATGATACGTGTAACCCTATTGCATCAAAGCGATACGTGTAACCCTCTGCTTTCTAAGTTCATATGCAAGTAAAAAGCGAAGTTTTTTTCTCGTTTCGGAAGCTCGGTCGACTTCTCTTCGGGTGAACCGCTCGGCGGAGTGGGGGATCCCACCGTAGGGGCGGACCTATGTGTCCGCCTGTCCTCACCTGAGC
>UQDF01000007.1 GCA_900539765.1 uncultured Porphyromonas sp.
AGTACCATCTCAGTAACACCTTCCCAACTGTGTACTTTTTTCAGGAAGAGGACAAAGAATAATCATCACATCAAACACCCCACTTGACATAATCGATATTTCTTTTGACATAATCGGTATTTCTTTTGACGTAATCGATATTTCTTTTGACGTAATCGATATTTCTTGGGAAATAGAGATTAGAGGTTAGAGCCGGTGTGTAGGGTCGGAAGAACTATCCGTAGCGCTATTCGTTAGGGTTGTGACTTCTCTTGCGACTTTCCTTTTGGCTTCGCTATCGGCTTGTGATCGCAGGCGGAGCAACCGGCGCAGCCTGCGGCTCCTCGGGGGCGACGGATCAGGCGCCACACGCTACGAATGATGTAGAGCAGTGCAGCGAGTAGTATGAGCAGTACGGCAATTGTTTGCAGATCCATAGCGACACCTATATTATATAATGAGTAGCCCTATCAGTCGTGCTAGGTAAGCGACGATCCAGGCCAGCACGCAGGTGTAGACAACCACAAAGAGTCCCCACCAAGCACTGTTGAGCTCCTTAGAGACCGCCACCACAGTAGCGACACAAGGCATATAGATGAGGACGAAGATGAGGAAGCAGATTGCTATCAGAGGCGTGTAGAGTGGTTCTCCCGTGACGGGGTCTTTCTCCTGTCGCATCTGTCGGGAGAGTGCCGAGCTACCCACGGCAAAGTCATCGCTCTCCTCGTCCACCGTCTCATTGCCCGTGTAGATGACGCTGAGGGAGCTGACGACCACCTCTTTGGCTGGTAGGCCAGCCACAAGTGCCACGCTGAGCTTCCAGTCGAAGCCGAGCGGAGCTAGGACTGGCTGCACCGTCTGTCCGATGCGTCCTAAGTAAGAGCCCTCTTGCTGCTCCATATGCGCCTGACGCTCTATCTCAGCGATCTGCTCGCTGCGCTCACGCTCCGAGAGGGTGCTCTGCTGCTCTACCTGAGCTATGGCGGAGTCGGCACGAGCCATCACCTCCTCACGTGGATAGTAACCCAGCGCCCAGATGATGACCGAGGCAACGAGGATGACCGACCCCATCTTGTGGAGGTACTCGCGCGCTTTGTCCCACATATGTATCCCCACGGCTCGTGCCATCGGGATACGGTAAGGCGGTAGCTCCATGACGAAGGGGAGGTCCTCCGACTTGAAGAGCACTCGACGGAAGAGCTTTGCCATCAGGAACGCCAGCAGCACCCCCAGAGCATACAGCCCAAAGAGTACCAGCCCCGCATGCTGTGGGAAGAAGGTACCCGCGATGAGTATGTAGACCGGCAGTCTAGCACTACAACTCATGAGCGAGGTGACCAGTACCGTGATGATGCGACTCTGCCGGCTCTCGATCGTACGAGACGCCATCACCGCTGGCACATTGCACCCGAAGCCCATGATCAGCGGTATGAAGGACTTGCCGTGCAGGCCCATACGGTGCATCAGTTTATCCATAAGGAAGGTGGCTCGAGCCATATAGCCCGTGTCCTCCATGATGGATATGAAGAGGTAGAGGATGAGGATGTTTGGTAGGAAGACGAGGACACCGCCCACGCCGCCTATGACGCCCGTCACCAATAGGTCTCGCAGAGGTCCCGGAGCCATCATATCGTAGACCCAGGCACCGAGAGCGTCCACGCCCTGCTCGATCCAGTCCATCGGGAAGGCTCCCAGAGCAAAGGTCGCCTCAAACATAATAAAGAGGAAGGCGAGGAAGATCGGATAGCCCCAGACGGGGTGTATGAGGAGGTTGTCTATACGATCCGTTAAGGTGCGTATGCGACGCTTGTTCGGGCGGTAGGTCTCTCTGAGCGCACCTGCGATGAAGCCGTACCGCTGGTTGATGATGTAGTTCTCTAGATCCTCCTCGTTGGAGTGATTCTTACGCAGTCTGTTCTCCTCGTAGGCTGTGGCGGTGAGGAGGAAGTCGCCCTTCGGTTGCTGCTTGATAAAGCCCTGCGTGTGCGGATCACCCTCGAGGAGCTTGACCGCTAAGTAGCGAGGCGATAGGTGGTCGGGGAAGGTGGCATGCTCGATGAGCTTCTTCTGCAGGGTTGCGATGCTCTGCTCGAGGTCTGTCCCGTAGTGTATCTGCAGGAAGCGACGATCGGCATAGAGATCCTCATCGATGAGCTGACGCACCTTGTCAAAGAGCTCTGAGATACCGACACCCTTGCGGCAGATGGTCGGTACCATTGGCGTACCGAGGAGGTGGGAGAGCTGCTGCACATCGAGTTGATTCTTCTTCTGCTCGAACTCATCCCACATGTTGAGCGCGACAACCATCGGGATACCCATCTCGCGTACCTGCACAGCGAGGTAAAGCTGTCGCTCTAGATTGGTCGCATCGAGTACATCGATGACCACATCAGGACGCGTCTCCTCATTGGTCAGGTAGTCACGGATGTAAAGCTCCTCTGGCGAATAGGGCGATAGCGAATAGGTACCTGGGAGGTCGATCAATTCGTAGCGTATGCCTTGATGGTCGAAGTGAGCCTCCTTTGCCTCGACAGTCACACCACTATAGTTGCCGACACGCTCGTGCGCTCCACTAGCATGGTTGAAGAGGGTCGTCTTGCCACTATTCGGATTGCCTATGAGCGCTACCCGTATCGATCGGGAGATCGTCGCATCGTCGTCCGATACAGTAGTAGCTGTCAGTGAGCCGTCACGCTTGTCAGAGACAAATGTATGCACCAGCGGTGGTAGCTCTTCTGCAGAGGAGCCCGGGTCGATGAGCTCTACCGTGATCAGTCCCGCCTCTTTGCGACGCAGCGAGACGTTGTAGTCCATCAGTCGATAGTAGATAGGATCCCGTAGTGGGGCCGCTTGGATCACCTCCACAACCTGCCCCTGCACGAAGCCCATCTCTAGGATACGCTTGCGAAAGGCTCCATGCCCACCGACCGATAGGATACGAGCTCGGTCGCCATTATGTAACTCCGACAATTTCATGCGCCACAAAGATAGCAAAAGCTGACCGAGCAACCCGCGCCAGAGAGTACCTAATAGTAGGTACTCTTTTTTTCTGGGGGGATAAGCCACTCGAAAAATCTGATCTCCACGTGGGAATTGGCAAATATCCACGTGGAGAAAAAACATTTCCCACGTGGAGACGAAATAAAACTTCGGAGGAATGAAATGAAACTTCGGAGGAATCATTTCGCCCCCACGTGGAGAATAAAAAATATCCACGTGGGGATTCTCAAATTTCCACGTGGAAATCACTTTTCTCCGACATCGCGCTGCGTTGATATATGATCAACTCTAAATTATTGTAACGAGCCAGCGTTGAATTTTCTCCAGCCAACAACCAACAGCAGGGCGACGTGGGGACGCACCTGGACGGCTTCTGTAGGGACGCACCCAGACGGCTTTCTGTAGGGACGCACGATCTGTGCGTCCGTTGTAGAACCAGCCGACGTATGACGGTTGTGGGGACGCACGTAATGGATGCTGTAGCCTTTGACAGGGACGGACGCCCTCCCACTAGACACTTTCGTGCGTCCCTACTGGACACGTAACGAACTTTACGCGTAATGCTGTGACACCACGGACGTACAGATACGACTTCTGTAGGGACGCACGATCTGTGCGTCCGTTGTAGAACAATAGCCACGTGGGGATTTGACGTTTTCCACGTGGCTATTTCCGTTTTGGGCTAACGAAGAGCCTCGTCTGTCGTGACCGATCAGTGTCGATCTGTGACTATCTTAGCGCAGACGACGATATCCGTATGTAGCACGTGCGTCGAGCTCCTCCTCGATACGCAGTAGCTGATTGTACTTGGCGATGCGGTCGGTGCGGCTCAGCGAGCCAGTCTTGATCTGTCCCGCATTGGTCGCTACAGCTATGTCAGCGATGGTCGTGTCCTCGGTCTCACCTGAGCGGTGCGATACGACCGCTGTGAAGCCGTGACGATGCGCCATGTCGATCGCGTCGAGCGTCTCTGTGAGCGTACCGATCTGGTTGACCTTGATCAGGATCGAGTTTGCAGCGTGCTCCTTGATGCCACGGCTGAGGTACTCTACATTGGTCACAAAGAGGTCGTCACCGACGAGCTGCAGGCGGTCGCCTAGCTTCTCGGTGAGCAGATGCCACCCCTCCCAGTCGTTTTCGTCCATACCATCCTCGATGCTATCGATGGGGTACTTGCTGACAAGTGTCTCTAGGTAGGCCACCTGCTCGGCTGGAGTGCGCTGCTGACCCTTCTCACCCTCAAACTTGGCGTAGTTGTAGACACCCTCGTGGTAGAACTCGCTAGCAGCGCAGTCTAGAGCGATGGTTATGTCGCTACCGGGCTTGTAACCAGCCTGATGGATCGCCTCGATGATACTGTTGAGCGCATCCTCTACCCCGTCGAGCTTAGGAGCGAAGCCACCCTCGTCACCTACGGCAGTGCTGAGTCCACGATCGTGGAGCACCTTCTTGAGTGCGTGAAATGTCTCGGCACCCATACGGAGTGCCTCGCTAAAGCTCTTGGCACCGATGGGACGGATCATAAACTCCTGAAAGGCGATGGGAGCATCGCTATGTGCGCCCCCGTTGATGATGTTCATCATCGGCACGGGTAGTGTGTGTGCGTTGACACCGCCGATGTAGCGGTAGAGTGGTATGGCTAGCTCGTCAGCAGCCGCCTTAGCGACAGCTAGTGAGACACCTAGGATAGCATTGGCGCCGAGTACACTCTTGGTCTCCGTACCGTCTAGGTCTATCATCTTCTGGTCTATCTCACGCTGCTCGAGAGCACTCATACCGAAGAGCGCTGGAGCGATGATCTCGTTAACGTTTTCGACCGCCTTGCGGACGCCCTTACCGAGGTAACGGCTCTTGTCGCCGTCACGTAGTTCGAGTGCTTCATGTTCCCCTGTAGAGGCTCCACTGGGCACAGCGGCACGCCCCATAGCTCCGCTATCTAGGATGACCTCTACCTCCACTGTTGGATTACCGCGCGAGTCTAGTACCTCGCGCCCTTTGATGTCTACTATCTGCATATGTGTAGATGCTTTTGTGTGATTCTTATATAACCTTTTTAGTCGGAGCAAAGATAGTAAATCTACACGAGGTGACAAGCGATAAAACCCTCAATGTGCAACCCTGTGTAGGGGCGGACCTATGTGTCCGCCCGTTCTCGTCGGAACGCAATGTGTCTTGTGGGCGGACACGCAGGTCCGCCCCTACAGCGGGTTACACGTGTCATCGCTATACGACTTGCTTTGTCAACAACGGACGCACAGTGGTGTCACAGCGTTACGTGCCCAGTAGGGACGCACGATCTGTGCGTCCGTCCCTGTCAAAGGTTATTCCGTCAAATATTGCGACGTCGTGATTGTAACGACAACGGACGCACAGATCGTGCGTCCGTACGAATCGCTACACGTGAGATTTGTGGCAGTAGGGACTAGAGGAGTCCCTCTTGGCGAAGGCGGTCACGCACTTCGCTGGCGGAGGTGTAGCGCTCGATCTGCTCGATGAGCTGGCGCAGCTCGACAAGTTCGTCGCGCACCGCTTTGAGCTGGGCTATCGCCTCGGCACGCTGCTCCGCCTCTTGGGGATTGTGTCGGAGGGTTGCCTTGGCACCATCGATCGTCAGATTGGACTCTCGTAGCAGGTGACGGATCAGCTGCAATTCGCGCAGATTATCCTGCGAGTACTTGAGTCGTCCTGTGCTGCTACGATGCACCTGCACGGCAAAGGTGTCGACCCAGTAGCGCACCGTCGACTGTGCCTCCTCGAGCATCTCGGCCACCTCTCGGTGAGAGTAGTAGAGCTTCTTACTGTCCATAGGGTCTTACGCTTTGCGGGGTGTGAGCTTCTCCTTGAGGTAGTGACCCGTGATCGAGTCGGGACAGGCGGCCACCTCTTCGGGTGTGCCAGCTACCACGAGCTGTCCACCCTTGTCGCCCCCGTCGGGCCCTAGGTCGATGATGTAGTCGGCGCTCTTGATCACCTCCATATTGTGCTCGATGATCAGCACCGAGTGTCCCTGGTCGATCAAGTCACGGAAGGCGGCGAGGAGCGTAGATATATCGTGAAAGTGTAGTCCCGTGGTCGGCTCGTCGAAGACGAAGAGCGTGTGCGGCTCATGGTCACGACCCAGGTAGTAGGCGAGCTTGAGGCGCTGGTTCTCACCGCCCGAGAGCGTCGAGCTGTTTTGCCCTAGCTGTAGGTAACCTAGCCCGACACGTTGCAACCCCTCGAGGAGACGAATGATCGAGGTAGTCTGGTCGGCTGGGTACTTGGTAAAGAACTCAATCGCTTGGTCCACCGTCATCTCCAGCAGGTCGTAAATGTTAACTCCGTGGTAGGTCACCTCGAGGATGTTCTTCTGAAAGCGCTTCCCCTCGCACGCATCGCAGACCAAGGTGATGTCCGTCATAAACTGCATCGGCACCTCGACGACGCCATCGCCCTTGCACACTTCGCAGCGTCCGCCCTCCTTATTAAAGGAGAAGAAGTAAGGTTTGTAGCCCATCTGCTTTGCCAAAGGTTGCTCAGCGTACAGTTCACGGATCGGCGTAAACGCATCTATATAGGTGACTGGATTGGAGCGCGAACTGCGCCCCACGCTGTTTTGATCCACGTAGAGAACCTGCTCCACGAGGTCAACGTCGCCCGTCAGCATGCGGCTCTGCGCCTCCCGCGGACGTGCATTGATGATGCGCTGCAGCTCCTCCACAAGAAGGTCGGAGATAAGGGTACTCTTGCCCGAACCGCTCACGCCCGTGATCACCGTCATGGTAAAGAGCGGTATGTCCACGTCGAAGCCCTTCAGATTGTTCTTATGCACACGATGCATCGTCAGCTTGCGCTGTACTGGGCGACGATGCTGAGGTACGGGTATCTCCTCGCGCCCTGTCAGATAAGCCGCCGTGTAGCCTGGCGTCTCGGGCGTTATGTCGCTCGGCTTGCCGTGGTAGATCACCTCGCCACCGAGACGACCCGCATCAAGCCCCATATCAATGAGGTAGTCGGCCGCACGTATCGTCAGCTCGTCATGCTCCACGACGATGACTGTGTTGCCCTGATCCCGTAGCTCCTTGATGACCGCAATCAGCCGATCGGTGTCACGATCGTGCAGTCCGATGCTCGGCTCGTCGAGTATGTACATTGAGCCGACCAGGCTATTGCCCAGACGTGTCGCTAGGTTGATGCGCTGGCTCTCACCGCCCGAGAGGGTGTTAGAGCGTCTGTCTAGGGTCAGGTAACCGAGTCCCACACCGTCTAGTGTGCGTAGTCGGTTGCGGATCTCCTTGAGCGGACGCTCTGCTATCTTAGCCTCCTCGGGGTCCTCTAGCTCTTGGGCAAAGAAGGTCAATGCCTCACGGATCGACATCTGTCCGATCTGGTGAAAGTTCTTACCCATATAGGTAAAGAGCAAGGCATCTTCCTTGAGTCTACCTCCGTGGCAGGCATAGCACTCGCTTTTGCCCCGATAATGCGCTAGGCGCACACGGTTCTGGATCTTGTAAACGTCCTTTTGGAGCATAGCAAAGTAGTCGTCGATGCCGTAGAGCGACCCTTTGCCCCAACCTCCGCCTTCATGTCCGTGCCAGAGCAGGTCACGCTGCTCCTGCGTTAACTCGGCGTAGGGCGTGTGGATAGGGAAGTCAAAGCGCTTCGCCTCGTGCATAAAAGCTTTCGCCCACTCGGAAGACTTAGCCCCGCGCCAGCAATCCACACATCCCTCGTAGAGCGAGAGGCTGTCGTCGGGGATTACCCGCTCAGGGTCAATGCCGAGGATCGAGCCAAAGCCTCCGCAGACGGTGCAGGCGCCCGCAGGGCTGTTGAAGTTAAAGAGGTCTGGCGTAGGCTCCGTAAAGGTCCGCCCATTTGCCTCAAAGCGTGCGCTAAAGTTGCGCCTGCCCTCGCTGCTCCAGGCTCCATCGCTATCTTGCCAACGGAGGGCGCAGGTCTCCCGCCCCTCGTAGAGCGCTATCTCGATAGAGTCCCCGAGACGCGACTCGTAGCTATCGTCACCCGTGCGGACGGTCAGACGATCCACGATCAACTGCACCTGCTCCGCCTCACGCAGCTCCTTATTGCTCACATCTTCGATACGATAGATGGTGTCGTCGATGAGGACACGATTGTAGCCTTGACCCTGCAGGAGCATCAGATGCTCGATGAGACGTCGTCCCTCAGGCGGGTAGAGATCTGCTAGGATGTAGAGCTTGCTATCGATCGGGATCTGGTGTGCCGCCTCGACAACGTCGGCAGCGGTGTGTCGCTTGACCAGCTCACCACTGATAGGCGAGTAGAGCTTGCCCACACGAGCCATCAAGACACGCAGGTAGTCGTCGATCTCTGAGGAGGTGCCGACGGTAGAGCGTGGGTTGCGACTGACCACTCGCTGCTCGATAGCGACGGCAGGCGGGAGGTTCTTGATCTGGTCGCACTCAGGCTTCTTCATACGCATGAGAAACTGCCGTGCGTACGACGAGAGACTATCCACATAGCGGCGCTGCCCCTCAGCGTAGAGCGTGTCGAAGGCGAGCGAACTCTTACCCGAGCCACTCAAGCCCGTGATCACGACCAGCTCCCCACGAGGTATGTCGAGGTCTATACCTTTGAGGTTGTTGACACGGCAACCACGGATTATGATATCATTGAGGGGACTTCTTTTCATAGCTACTCCTTTTATCCAAACAAAGATACGAAATTAGAGATTAGACCTTAGACCTAGGAGTACTAGAGGCACTAGGAGCACTAGCTCTCGACCTCTAATCTCTAACTTCTAATCTCTAACCTCTAATCTCTAGCACCCACGAGATGCCACAGCTCACGTACCCAGAGGACGAGCGAGGAGACGACGAAGATGATGACCCAGTCGATAAGCTTGAGCCCTGTCACGTTGAAGAACTGCTGTAGCCCTGGCACCTCGACCATCGCTATCTGACCTATGAGGATGATCGCAACGATGGTGAGTAGCCCACGGCACCCCTCGAAGTGAAGCGCACTGCGTCCCGTTTCGAAGGCGCGCGCATTGAAGAGGTAGAAGAAGTGGGTCATCACGAAGATCGTGAAGAGGAGCGTCTGCTCGTATGCTGAGACATGACCCTTCGGGCCGAGCTGCACACCGAGTAGGTCGGTCAACTGCGTCACATCAGTGCGCTGGAAGATGTAGAGTAGCACCAGTAGCATCGCAAAGAAGAAGACACCCACACCGATGATCTCACGCAGCATCGGTCTATTGAGTATGAAAGCATTGCGGTCTCGTGGCTTCTCCTGCATCACGCTCTCAGAGGGCGGTAGCGAGGCGAGTGCCATAGCCGCAAAGGTGTCCATAATCAGGTTAATCCAAAGCATCTGTGTGACAGTCAGCGGGGACTCCGTACCCATAAAGGCTCCGCAGAGAACCAGTAGGCAGGCGGTCACATTGACCGTCAACTGGAAGAGGAGGAAGCGCTGAATGTTTTGATAAAGTGAGCGTCCCCACATCACCGCCTTGCCGATACTACTAAAGGAGTTGTCGATGATCGTAATGTCAGACGCCTCCTTGGCGACGCTTGTGCCATCGCCCATCGAGAGCCCCACATGAGCCGCACGGAGAGCCGGCGCATCGTTCGTCCCGTCGCCTGTGACTGCCACCACGTGACCGCTACTCTGGAGTGTCTCCACGAGTCTCTTCTTGTCCATCGGACGAGCCCGAGAGATGATCTTGAGTTCAGAGACACGTGCTAGGAGCTCTTCGTCAGATAGCGTTGCAAAGTCTGGTCCCGTGATGATGCTATGCGCCCCATCACGGCTGTCGTCCCAAAGCCCGATCTGACGAGCTATCTCGCGTGCCGTGCCAGAGGTATCGCCCGTGACCACCTTCACATTGATCCCCGCATCGATACACTCCTGCACCGCTGCAGGCACCTCCACACGGACAGGGTCGGCGATAGCCACTACGCCGATGAAGTGAAGCTTGCTGGCGGTCAATTGACCCGACTCAATCACCGAGTCACCCTCCTCGACTAGTTGATAAGCAAAGCCCAGCGTACGCATGGCACGATGCTGGTACTCGGCCAATTGCAGCTCCAGCTCCTCACGGCTGACGACCGACTCAGCGCATAGGTCGAAGACGATCTCGGGCGCTCCTTTAATATAGAGTACCCGCTTGCCTTGCAGTGCTGGCGACGCAACGAGTGTCGCCATATACTTACGCTCTGTGGAGAAAGGCACCTCATCCACCGTCTCCGAATCTTCTCGCAAAGAGCGATAGTCTACCCCCTGACCATGAAGCCATAGGAGTAGCGCCCCCTCGGTCGGGTTGCCCAGCACTTGTGGGTTGGCTGGGTCAGAGAGGTCGAGCGAGGCGGTTGAGTTGACCGCAATGCCCTCGTGGAGTAGTGCGTGCGGTGTGTCTCCGTAGAGCTTCATCTCATCGACACTCATTTGGTTTTGCGTTAGCGTACCCGTCTTGTCGGTGCAGATGACAGTCGTGGCTCCCATCGTCTCGCAGGCGTGCATCTTGCGCACCAGATTATTGGTTCGTAGCATGCGACGCATACTGTAAGCTAAGCTCAGCGTCACCGCCATCGGCAAGCCCTCTGGCACCGCCACGACGATGAGCGTCACCGCAATCATCAAGGTTTGTAAGATGTATGCCAAGAATGGTGTCGCCTGCTCTAGAGAACCAAAGAGATCGGTGCCGTTAGCGACAAGGTAAGCGACGATACGTCCTACGACGATGAGGCCCGCGATGCCGTAGCTCACCCTTGTGACCCACTGACCCAGCCCATCGAGCTGTTCGCTGAGCGGTGTCTTGACATCGTCCTCAATTTGGACCGCTTTAAACACCTTGCCCTGCTCCGTCTTGTCGCCCACGGCGAGGACCTCGCAGATGCCGTGCCCCTCCATCACTTTGGTTCCTTTCATCACCTGATCGGTAGGGTAGGTAGCACTCTTGTCACATTCCTCTGGGTGAACGCTCTTGTTGCATATAGGCTCGCCCGTGAGGGTCGACTCGTCCATCTGTAGCATCGTAGCCTCGAGCAGCTGGCAGTCGGCTGGCACCTCTTCGCCAGTGCCTAGGCGTACGATATCTCCCACGACCACCTCACGGCGTGGCACCTGCGTCACGTTGCCATTGCGTATGAGGGTCACCAGCTCATCGTCATGCACCTGATTGAGGATCGTGAACTCCTTGTCTGCTTGTAGCTCAAAGTAAAAGGCAAGCCCCGTAGCGAGCAGGATCGCCACGAAGATACCCACTGGCTCGAAAAAGACCTCGGCACCCTCTCCCAGCCTAAAGTACTCATAGCAGGAGATGCCGATAGAGAGTCCGCCAGCAATCAGTAAGATGATGATCAGCGGATCGGCAAACTTCTCCAAGAACTGCCGCCATAGGGGAGCTTTCTTAGGAGGTGTCAGTATATTTGCTCCATGCGTCTTGCGACTCTCTAGGACCTGCGCATCAGTCAGTCCGGTGTAGTGGTGTCTTTCTTCCATAGGTGAGTGTGTATCAAGCAAAAGTACGAAAAAAAGCCTTGCCTAGAAGCCGCTAGGATATATGGATACTGTTTGGAGCAAGGGCATCTTACGAACTAATGTTGCTCTTTCGGAACACTTCATTTTTTTGGTACCTTTGTGGAGACGATCGAGGTGACAAAAAAAAGAAATGCACCTCTGTCGGCGAAACTTTTATACTTACTTCATTTATCTACTATGTCACAGAGTACACAAGATGAGTCGTACCTCTTTTTGGTACGCGCTTACGGCGTGCAGGAGCTCGCCGTCCGTTACTTCCCCGATGTCTTACCTGCTAGCGCTACCCGCCACCTAACACGTTTGATACGTGGCGATGGCGAACTGCTGGACAAGCTCACGCAGATAGGCTATAAGCGAGGATGTCGTATCTACACACCCGCTATGGTGCATCTGATCGTTCGCTACTTAGGATTGCCGCAACACTATATCTTTGCGGAGGATTGACCTTGTGCGGAGCCATACGCTCCTCCATATGAGCGTAGTGGCTCCGATCACAATGAGCAGGCCGATGATGAGATAGCCGATGCGGAGCCTCTGGGCGATACGCTCCATAGGCTGACGCTCCGTCTCGACCTCTTCTTGACGACGGCTCTGCAACTGCGCTGCACGCTCTAGCGTAGTACGTTGCTGCGCTACGCTATCTCGCTCCTGGACGACCCGTCTCCGAGCATGCCAGTAGCGTACTGTTATGGCTTGCTTGGGGCACTTCACCCCCAGTAGCGAGTCGCCAGAGGCTAGCTTGAGCTCGCTCGGCTCTGGTATGATCGTGTCTAGGAGGAGTAGCTCCCACTCCTCTGTCGTGCTATCACGACTACGCTGTGTAGCATCACACACCGCCAGCTCGCTACGTTGCTGCGACTGCTCCTGAGACTCCGCATTGGAGTGGCGTCGCCTAGCACCACAGCTCAGTAGGAGACAGGCGGTGAGGATGAGTGCGGTGAGTCGTCTCTTACGTATCCGCATGATACTTATACTTATAGTCCAGCCCAAGGAGAGCTCCCGCGAAGGTCATCACCTCACCAAAGGCAACCAGCACGGAGCTGTCGATAACTCCCAGCGGGGGAACTGTAAATCCCGCCACGAGAAGTCCGATGCCTGCGGTCGTGAGGAGTACTGCAAGACAGAGCTGCTTATGCCCTTGGGGTCTTATCGTTTGTGCCATAGGGATAGATACTCTTTGAATGCATCGAAACAGGGACACGCTTTCAGCCATTCGTGTGGCTCTATGACCCCATTATGGTTTAGATCGGGGCTGAGGTCTCTATGCCCCACGATCTGAGCGTTAGGGTGTATAGCCACCAGTGTCTGGAGTAGCTTGAGCATAGCAGCTCGCTGCTCGGGAGTACGTGTATCCCAGGGGGTGCCGTCGGGTCTCAGTCCGCCCTCGTAGCATACGCCTAGGCTACATCGGTTGTAGCCGATAGCGTGCGCCCCAGGCATAGAGGGTGGTCTCATCGATTCGATCACACCAGTGCGTGTGATGTAGAAGTGGTATCCCGCCATAGCAAAGCCTCTGGCACGATGGTCTTGGTCTAGCTGCCAGGCACTGTAAGTCATATTGCTACGTGTGGCGCTACAGTGGATGACGATATATTTGATGTCGCTTGGTTTCATAATAGGGATTAGTGGTTAGAGATTAGTAGTTAGAGATTAGAGGTTAGAGGAGCTTTTAGTCTCTCTAGTGTCACTAGAGCCTCTAGGATCTAACCTCTAACCTCTAAATTCTAGGAACTACACTCCGAGATTATCTTCGTCTTGACCCGTGCCACCTCCTGTCTCGTTGCCTGGAGTAGGCTTGCTAGGATCAGTCCCCTCTGCTGAGGGTTCGTTGGGCTTCTCATCAGTGTCCGTGGAGAGGCTAACGGGGGCAGCCTTTAGGTAGCTTGCATTGGTCATCTTGTGACGGATTTGCTCGCCTGGAACAAATATCACTCTATTGCCATGTATCATCTCCCGCTTAAAGTCCTCGGGCTTGTCACAGGACTTACTGCGTAGGGTCGCTCTAAAGCGTCCTAGATCGCCTAGCTCTACGATACGACCATTGGCTAGCTCTATGGAGAGCAGCATAGAGACCGTATTCATGACGCTGAGGACGTCGCCGACAGAGATTGCGGAGATCTGTGAGACCATCTGAGCGATGTCTGTCTGTGAGGTGACCCCGTCATACTTAGCCTGTGCGTAGTACTTGGTCTCCATAGAGCCTGAGGTTACACCTTTTCGATTGATTTGCTGGATAGCATACTTGATTGCCATAGTAGATTGATTTTTTGAGTTGATAAAATTTAGTGTGTCTTCCAGAGAGCTTGTCGTAGCTACGGAGAGATCTCCTATATATAATGGGTGTCGTGGAGCCTGCCGGCTATGCTCCGAGAGACGACGGTTCGTGTCGTGACCTCTATTGATAGGAGCTGTAGAGCCTAATTTTTCTCTACCTGCTGGATCTCTTGACGATCGTGCGGCAGTATCTCTGAGGAGACGATGCAAAGGTACGACACCGACCGAGGGGGGCCTGCTGTCAAGATCCTCGAGGGTGCCTCTCAGGATCTAAGCAGACCGCAGACACCTTGTGAGGTGTCGAGCGAGGCGCACGATGTACCGACAGTTTAGTCTAGACAATAGAAGTGTCACGAGTAGCTCGCATTATAGAGACGTGCTACTCGGGCGGAGATCATCGAAGTCTCCAGGGATGTCAGGTTGTTATAGGTCAAGTCGGGGTATGCGCATACCCCTATAAGTCGCTAGGTGTGTCGAGGCTAGCTGGCGTAGATGGTGTCTAGTCGCTGGCGCAGGGTGTCGATGTCGACATCAACGTCGATGGCTCCGTTTTGCGCTAGAGAGATCTTGCCACGCTCCTCACTGATGACGATGACGAGGCAGTCCGTAGCCTGCGAGAGTCCTAAGGCACTGCGGTGACGCAGGCCCAAGTCTTTCGAGAGGGTGGGGTCGTTGGAGACGGGGAGGATACAGCCAGCAGCTCGTATGTCGTTATCGACGATAATCATGGCACCATCGTGGAGCGGGCTGTTTTTGAAGAATATGTTTTCGATCAGGCGGGCATTGACATCTGCCTTAAAGACTTCTCCCGTGTGGAGGTAGGCGGTGAGCTCCTGCTTGGCTTGGATAGCGATGAGGGCGCCCACCTTCTTACGCGCCATATTCATGCAGGCTAGAACGAGTGCTGCGACACAGCGCTGCTCCTCCTGAGCACTCTGATCATCCCCCTTGAAGACCTTTCGCAAGAAGCGCCATCGGTGGGTACTGCCCAGCGTGATCAAGAAGCGCCTTATCTCCTCCTGAAAGATGATCACCAGGATAAGCATACCCGTGCCGACCAGCTCGTCGAGGATACCCCCCAAGAGGATCATACCAGCCCACTTGGAGACGATGACCCACACGAGGACAAAGGTGAAGATACCTAAGATCAGCGCTCTCGAAGCGGTCGCTCTTAATGTCCGATAGACATAGTAGAAGAGGAGTGCCGAGAGGATAATGTCAAAGAGGTCGACAAGCGTAAAGGATAACCAGTCTAGCGTCACAGTCCTAAGTCTCTAAGCGTAATAGTTAAAGGGTCTCTAGCGGTCTCTGCCAGTGGGTGTAGCTACTCGCCCCCGTAGCATCGGGGAGGTGCTTGCGGATCATGTCGGTCACCTGGATCGCCTCGACAGCGAGACGCACATCGTGGGTGCGGATGATCTGTGCGATGCCCTCCATCAGAGCGTAGGTGTGTAGCACGTTGGTCGCATCGCCTGAGTGCATAGCGTCTGCTCCGATGACCGTCTGCACCATACGCTTGCGCGAGAAGCCGACCAGCACGGGCTCGGCAAACTCTTGTAGCGCCTCTCGCTGATGCGTCAGTAGGCGGTAGTGGTCGTCCATACTTTTGCTAAAGCCATAGCCTGGGTCGAGGATCACATCTTTCACACCGCAAGCGTGCAGCTGCTCGAGACGGCTTCGGAAGTAGTCTGCCACGCACACCTCTACAGAGGGCCTGTAGTCTACTACCTGATGCATACCCTCGACACCATGCTCTAGGTGCATCAATATGTAGGCGGCACCCAGCTCCCCCACGGTGCTGTACATCTTCGGATCAGCTTGACCGCCCGATATGTCGTTGATGATCTCCACGCCATACTCCTCGACGCACGCCTTCGCCACGTCAGCACGGTAAGTATCTACCGAGATAGGCAGGTCGGGCGCTTCGGCACGGATGATCTCCAGTGCGTGGCGTAGTCGACGTAGCTCCTCCTCGCCATCGACTAGCTCGCCACCAGGGCGTGTCGAGCAGGCGCCAATGTCGATGATGCGTCCTCCCTCCTGAATGATCTCGTGGGTACGCTCAGCGATCGCCTCAGCGGTCTGCTTGCGACTGCCCGCATAGAAGGAGTCAGGCGTCACATTGAGGATGCCCATCACGACAGGCTCCGACAGGTCGAAGGCGCGGCCCCCTAGATTGAGTATGTAAGACATAAGCGTGTCAGGTCTTGTGGGTTGTTGTGATCGCTCCTCGTCACTTACTATATGGTAGTGGCGAGGAGCGATTGCTTTTATAGATTAAAACTTCGCTTGGCGCATATCCTTTGTCTCTGCAAAGGCTTTGTGGAAGGCGAAAGCCTTCTCTAGACAAACGGGGGTCTGTCCCTCCGAAGCCTGAGCTAGATAAGCACGTAGCAGTGGACGGTAGTCGGGGTGGGCGCAGTTCTCTATGATGCGCTCCGCACGCTGTCGTGGAGAGAGTCCTCGGAGGTCAGCGATACCGTACTCGGTGATGAGTACCTTGACCGAGTGCTCAGTGTGATCCACGTGGCTCACCATCGGCACGATGGCGCTGATGGCACCGCCCTTAGCGGTCGAAGGCGTGGTGAAGATAGAGATGTAACCATTGCGGGTGAAGTCGCCCGAACCACCGATGCCGTTCATCATCTTGGTGCCTAGGACGTGCGTCGAGTTGATGTTGCCATAGATGTCTGCCTCTAGAGCGGTATTCATGGTGATGATCCCGAGACGGCGCACGATGCCTGGGTTGTTTGAGTACTCCTCTGGGCGTAAGAGTAGCTTGTCCTTGAAGAAGTCCCAGTTCTGATAAATGTCTAGGATCACACTACGACTGACTGAGAGCGAGCAGCCCGAAGCAAACTTAACGCGTCCCTCCTTCATCAGCCCAATGACGGCATCTTGGATCACCTCGGTGTAAACCTCAAAAGGTGGAATCTTCGGACTATTACCTACGGAAGCTAGAACCGCATTGGCGATATTACCTACGCCACTCTGCAGTGGAAGGAACTCACGAGGGATGCGACCTGTGCGGATCTCCTCTTCGAGAAACTTCGTGACATTCTCTCCGATCGCCTGCGTCACCTCATCGAGCGGAGCAAAGCGACCGTCATCGTTTGGCTCGCTGGTCTTGACGATCGCCACGACCTTCTTTGGGTCGAGCTGTACGTAAGGCTTGCCGACACGATCAGAGGGCTTGTAGATAGGCAGCTCACGACGTGCGGGCGGGTCGAGAGGCTCTGCGATGTCGTGGAGCCCACGTATCTTGGCTGGGTGACGATCATTGAGCTCGACGATGATCCGGTCTGCGAGGCGGCAGATGGTGGGGAGGATACCGACGCCCGTGGTGGGTACCAGCTGACCATCTTCCGTTAGCTCAGCAGCCTCGACGATAGCTACGTCGATCTTGCCAAAGAAGCCAGCACGCATCTCCTGCGCTAGCTGTGAGAGGTGCATATCGCAGTAAGCGACCTCACCGCTATTGATCTCGGCACGTAGGTCTTTGTTGGACTGATAGGGTGCTCTAAACTTGATCGCATGAGCACGTGCCAAGGCTCCGTCGAGGCGGTCGCCTGTCGAGGCGCCTGTGAAGACACCTATGCGAAACGGTCTCCCCGCCGCATGCTCCTCCTCAGCGTAATGAGCTATCGCTTGTGGCACTACCTTAGGGCAACCAGCTGGCGTAAAGCCACTGAAGCCTACCTGATCGCCATCGTGAACTAATCTCGC
This sequence comes from uncultured Porphyromonas sp., assembly GCA_900539765.1. Taxonomy (GTDB): domain Bacteria; phylum Bacteroidota; class Bacteroidia; order Bacteroidales; family Porphyromonadaceae; genus Porphyromonas. The sequence continues at coordinate 17,479 of UQDF01000007.1, forward strand.
TGCCTCTTCGGCAGTCATGATTGGGTAAGACATACTATATATTGGGTTAAGTGTTTGTGCTATAAGAGGGCGCCACCGCCTCGCTGCGATAGCGTTTCTCAAAGGTACGGAAAAAAGAGATTGGCTGTTAGCTATTAGCTGTTAGCCTTTGGCTGTTGGCTAGGGTGATCGGAGCTATCGGAGTGCTAGTGGCTCTAGTGCCCCTAGCTAATAGCCAACAGCTAACAGCCAAAGGCCAATCGCTAGAACTGAAAGTAGATGAAGGGCTGCACACCACTGCTCTGAAACTGGACGACGAGCAGCACGACGAGGGCGAAGAGAAGCGCCTGACCAACGAGCGGCATGCGACTGATGCTACGCTCGAGGGGACGGAAGGCGCTCTGCGGGACGAAGTGCGCCACGAAGCCTAGCACGATGAGCGTCACGACGAGCCAGTAACCCTCGAGGAACTGCGGGATGATCTCGGGGTGGAACTCATACCGTATCATCTCAAACATCTGTCCGATGCCCTCCATCGTCGGCATACGGAAGAAGATCCATGCGAAGCAGACGAAGTGGAAGGTGATGAACATGCCTAGGTAGCGTCTGAACCGTCCCATAGAGGCTCCGTCGGGGCGTGCCCACGGGCAGATCTGCATATAAAGCTTGTGCAGGGCAAGGGCGACACCGTGCATACCACCCCAGAGGATAAAGCGCAGGCTGGCTCCGTGCCATAGTCCGCCGAGGAGCATCGTGACGAGGAGGTTGAGATAGGTACGCAACCGACCACGACGACTCCCCCCAAGTGGTATGTAGAGGTAGTCCCGTAACCAGGAGGAGAGGGATATGTGCCAGCGTCGCCAAAACTCGGTGATGGTGGCAGAGCGGTAGGGCGAGTCGAAGTTGATATTAAAGCGAAAGCCGAGCCATAGGGCTATGCCGATAGCCATATCGGAGTATCCAGAGAAGTCGCAGTAGATCTGGAGTGCGTAGCCGTAGATGGCCATAAGGTTTTCGAAGCCACTGTAAAGGGTTGGAGCGTCGAAGACACGATCCACGAAGTTGAGCGAGATATAGTCGGAGATGACCGCTTTCTTGATCAGTCCCGAGAGGATGAGGAAGAGTCCCTCGCCAAACTCCTTTTTGGTGACCCATACAGGCTTGTAGATCTGCGGGATAAAGTCTTTGGCACGTACGATAGGCCCTGCCACGAGCTGAGGAAAGAAAGAGACGTAAAAGAGGTAGTCGACCCAGCGTCTCAGCGGACGTATCTCGCCTCGGTAGATGTCGATGACGTAGCTGAGCGACTGGAAGGTGAAAAAGGAGATGCCGACGGGGAGGAAGATGTCGAGCGGACCTAGCTGTGTCGTGCTTATTTCGGTAAGTCCGACCACTCCTCCAAACCACTGGACAAGCGGGGTGAAGAGCTCGAGGAGGAAGTTGGTATACTTAAAGTATCCGAGCATACCGAGGTTGAAGCAGAGGGAGAGCGTGAGCCAGCGTCGCTTGACTTTGCGCTCTGGGGCGGCTGCTATGAGGTGCCCGATGATGAAGTCGACCGTAGCGGTCATAATGAGGATCATAGCGTAGTAGCCACTGCTCTTGTAGTAAAAGAAGAGCGAGAAGCACACTACATAGATGATCCGTGCCAACGTCTGCTTACGTAGTAGGTAGTAGAGCGGCAGGAAGAGCAAGAAGAGGACCAGAAAGAGTCCACTATTGAAGAGCATCGGAGCTGAGCTATCGTAGGTGAGTAGCTCGGCAGCTCGTGAGAGGTAGGGGGTGAGCATACGGGGTTAGTCTTCGGAGGCTTGAGAGGTGACGTGGGGGGCGTGCTGGCGCCACTGCGTGTAGTCGTTTTGGAGAGCCGTGGCGATCGCTGCCCCTACCTTATTATAGCCAGCAGCGGTCAGATGGACGCGATCACCTGAGAGGGTGCCACTAGAGAGTAGCTGCGCAGCACCCGCCTTCCCCCCGAAGTGACTGAAGAGGTCGATGTATCCGCACCCCAGTTTCCGAGCTTGCTGCTGTAGCTCGTCGGCAATGAGCTGGCAGTTGGCATTAGCACGGTAAGTCGTCCGGTATCGTCTCCGCTTGCCCCGCTGGCGCACACGTACCTTGCGATAGCAGTAGAGAGGCGAAGTGAGGACGATGGCGCAGTCGGGATTGCTCGCTTGGAGCCTGCGTACCAGTCGGGCGACCTCCTCGCCAAAGTGGTTGCGGTCAAACTGCCGTGCGAGAGACTCATTGGTACCCAGCGAAAGGATGATCAGCCGAGGCTGCAGAGTGGCGACAGAACTGGTAAAGCTCCCCTTGCTGTAGGTGTAGTAGGTAGCACCATTGTAGCCGATCGTATGGACGAGCGCGCCGCCACGACTGCGCTCTAGGCTAGCGCCATACCAGACGGACGAGGCAGGAGCGGTCACCTGTGCCGAGCTAACGTAGCGACCCACGAGGAGCGTGTCGGTGACGATCTGCTCGGTAGTCAAGGTGTCGTGAGCGATCCCGCTAGCGCTATGGCCAGCTAAGGTGAAAGGTCGCGTCCCCCGCTGACGATAGATGACAATGCGGTCGAAGGTTTGTCCGCCGCCACACTGCAGCGTGTAGGTGATGGCACCACTCGCCCTCGTCTGTAGCACCATGCCCGTAGGGCTCTCTCGGTCGTAGTCTCTCTGGGTGATCTTAACGCCCGACGTGCCAGCTGAGGAGGCTCGTATCACCGTGTGGATCGGTGGATTGGTCCCCAATAGGCGAAAAGGGCCTACCCAGCCGAGGCCACCATCGCCCCAACGCTCTGTAAAAGCTTGACGGATCGGCATCGTGAAGTGTCCCGCCTGTATGTGCGAGTCGCCTAGGTGAATGATCGAAACGACCTGCCCAGTCGCTCTCGCCTCGTCACAAGCGACCCAAAGCTTATCGAGATAACCTTCGGGTGCTACGAGCTGTGGCACCCGCTGTGCCATAAGCGTCTGCGCCATAAGGAGTAGGCTCCCTATGATCGTACATCGGATCCGTATCCATCTACTCTTCATCATCACCAATCAGATCTGCTGTGAGTAACTTAGCGAGCTGTCGCCCACCTGCCATAGAGACGTGGGTATAGTCTTTTGCTGCCCACCCTTTGTCCACAAAACCTTGGATACCACCGAGCGACGCCATCGCCTCATGCGTATTCCAAAAGAGTAGTCCGTAGCGCTGCGCCAAGCGGTGCTGTATGCGGAGTACACGAGCCACCCCATTGAGCGGGTGGATCTTTCCCTCCCGTAGCGTGGCGCGGTCAGAGAGCGACATGAGTAGGATCGTGGCGTGCGGGTAGAGCTGCTGGATATGCTCGATGCTCTTAGCCATAGCAGCGTAGTACCAGTCGTAGCTATCGTCATTGTCCTGAGCGCTCACCACATTAAGCCCATAGGAGAGGATGATCAGGTCGTAGGGGCGGAAGCGTGAGAGCTGTGCCGTCAGGGTCGAGGAGACAGCGTTAAGCTTGGCGCCAGAGGAGCCCCGGAGACTGTAGTTGTCCACGGAGACACCCGTTGCACCGTCGAAGCAGACGCCATAGAAGCGTGTGCCATCGCCCCCCTCGGTAGCAATCTCAACCCGCTTGACACCACTATGTGGCAGGGTGTACTCGGCGAGCGCTCCGTGGCTAGCGGGTAGCTCGACAGGTTGCTGCTCGCCACCGTTGATGCCGTAACTGATCGTCACGGGGATCGAGTCGCTCACGTAGTGGAGCGTCACGCGGTCGGCAGCACTCTTTAGCTTGTAGCTTGTGGAGGCGGCAGCGGTAGCTGTGGCAAAGGTTTCGGCTAGTGTGAAGAGCGTGCGAGACTTACTCTTATTGGCGGAGGTCTCCTGCCAAGCTCCCTCGAAGCGCTGCTGGATGCTCTGTCTAAAGCGAGCTACTGGTGAGGTGAGCGCTACGTAGCCCACCCCTTGACCGCCATAAGTCTGCTGGAGTGCTTGACGAAAGGGAGCCACCAAGATGTCGCCCTCGATAAAGGAGTCACCAACGAAAGCGATATGTACCGCCCGCGAGTGTCCCTCCCGCAGCGCAGCCCGCAGACGGCGCAGCGCACTCTGCCCCTCGGAGTAGTCCATCAGACGGCTGGAGAGCTCTAGCGGAGGTAGCGTGTCGATCGCTACTTTCGTACGACTGGTCGAGTCTCCTATTGCGATTGTAGAGTCTGCGGGAAGGAGCTCAGGATCAAATGGATCCTCAGATTCCTCTAGGGGTATGGAGAGCGTCTCTGACGACTGAGTTGCTGTCGTGTCGAGTAGATCACTCAGCGGGTTAAACGCCTTGAAGTGGTAGCCCGCAATAGGACCGACAGCGACCAGCAGCTCCGAGAGTCCATACGCTAGCAAGCAGCCAACGAGGAGTAGCCCGAAGCTACGGTAGAGATGATTCTTTCTTTTCATAAGCTATGAGACGACACGCTAGAGCTGGGCGTTAATGCTGGGCATCTCGTCTATCCGCTGCCTCTTTGCGCCGCGCCTCTTGGAGTAGCTTGTCCGCCTCAACGAGCTGATCGTAAAAGTGTGCTCCGAAGGCGGCTATCAGCGGTTCGCGCACGAATTGGTACACCTTGATGCCGAGCTTGCGCCCTCGCTCCACAGCCGCCTGACAGATGTCCCAGCGGTCGTAATGTAGGGAGGAGAAGTACTTGAACTGACGCACACGGATCGGATAGAGCCGACAGCTGATCGGCTTCTCCAGCTTGACCTCGGGATGGGTCGAGGCGTACCACTCGATGGCGCAGCGCACTCCTTCGGGGGGCGTGGGGTGGAGCGTGAAGGCGCAGTTCTCGTCGTTGACCACAGAGAGTACCCGCTCGCCAGTTATATCTATGTAGCTCACCCCCTGATGATGGATCAGCTCAGACGCCTCGGGCGCTAGGTGCGGCTCAAGGAGCGAGAGGTGACGCTGATAGCTGCGACACTCACGCTCTGTGGCGGGTGGCCCCGCATCGCCATGCACGCAGCAAGCGCCACGGCATACGGCATAGTCGCAGGCGAAGCACTCCTCAAGGATCTCAAAGCTCACCACCTTGTCATCAATCTGTATCATCTCTCTGCGGGTGTTAAGGTTATCATCAAGGCTTTGCCCTCCCCTCGTGCTACCTGCATCGGGAGGGTCTCGGCGGGAAGCAGTAGTGCCTCGTGGGGAGCTAGTTGCCACTGCTCCGTATCGTCACCGCTTAGCAGCAAGCTCCCAGAGATACCCACAAGGATCGCACAGCTCGTCCCATCGGAGGCGATGGTCTGAAGCGAGTCTGGTGTGGCTGTCACCTCGTGACAGACGAAGTGTGGCGTCCCTAGGGGTAATTGGCGAGAGTCCAGTCTGTGCGGTCCTAGGGTAGCTGTGCGGAGCGCCTCCTCGATGTGTAGCGTCCGCCGGGCTCCCTCGTCATCTACTCGGTCATAGTCGTAGAGCCGATAGGTCGTGTCGCTCGTGTCCTGCACCTCGATCAGCATCGAGCCCGCCCCTAGTGCGTGGATCGTGCCAGCCGGTAGGGCAATAGCCTCTCCAGGTCTTACTGGCTCCCAGTGCAGATAGTGCATCAGAGCAGCATGCTCGATGACCGAGCGCAAGGCATCGGCACTCATCGTCTCGGTCAGCCCGAGACAGATACGACTCGTCGGCTCCGTCTCTAGGAAGTACCATATCTCATCTTTGCCCCCCTCCTCTGGCGATGGGTGCACCTGCACAGAGAGATCTGCAGCTGCATCTAGTAGCTTGATCAATAAGGGGAAAGCTCCACCACATCGTGCTGTCTGTCCTCGTCCTAGTAGGCGGTCGCCATAGCGAGCTACCAAAGCATCTAGCGAAGCTCCCTCGTAGTCCGCACCCTCTGTGGGCGTCTCCTGCCCTGCGAGTGCTGAGAGGAGCCACACCTCGCCGATCTGCTTATCGCCTCCCGTAGGCGCAAGATGCCCTCCACCCCATATCTTGTGATAGTATTGGGGCGTACAGCGTATTGGCGTGAGCTTACGAGACATATATGTGATAGGAAGGTGTAGCGATGGTTACTGCCCTTCGTCCTCTGACTGCTCTAGAGCACGGCGCTCCTGCTCAGTGCGGTAGTTCCTATGCCATATCCAGGCGAGGAGTGCGATCACCACGAGCGTGCCGATACTAGAGCCTACACGAACCCAGTCAAAGGGAGTGCGCTGCAGGATCCAGACCCATACGTTGAGGGCGATCCACCAGATGAGGAGGAAGTAAAGCTTGAGACGGTCTCTGCGAAACATGGCTAAGCTTTTTTCTCGGGCGGCACCTGACGTACGTAGTGTGCCATCTCGTGGGGGATGATCATCGATAGCTCCATAAAGCCAGCGTACTCCCCACTCTCGTACCACGGGATCTGGTAGATGAGCTTCTTCTTGTCGCCCTTTGTGATGGTGTAGACATGCTTCGTCTGGTGCGCCATCATATCGGCCAGCATGGAGCGAGCTGGCTCGGGGTGGCAGTCGAGGACATTCTTGCCGATCAAGCTCTGACCTGGCTTGAGATTGACCTGACGCGACTGCTCGTTCATCTCTATAATGCGACCCTCACGGTCACAGATCGTGACCGCTACGTCGGCCTCTTCAAAGAATGGTATCATGTGATTGGAACTATAAGTTAGTCGTGATGGTAAGGCTCTCCCCGCAGTATCGTGCAGGCTCGGTAGATCTGCTCGACCGCAAAGAGGCGCACCATCTCGTGCGTCAGGGTCAAGAGACTGAGCGACCAAGCTTGCTGTCCGTAGCGCTGCTTAAACTCAGGCGTGAAGCCGTAGGGGCCGCCCACCACGAGGAGAAGTCGCTTAGCACCGCTATTCATATAGCGCTGTAGCTGCTCCGCCCACTGACGACTCGTGTACTCCTTGCCACGCTCATCTAGCAGGACCACCAGATCACTCGGAGCGATCACCGAGGCGATAGCCTCGCAGGTCGCCTGCTGCTGATTAGCTATGGAGGCTTGCTGCTTGCGCCGCTTAGGGTCGGGCAAGATCTCAATGTCGAAGGGGATATACCCACCGATGCGCTGCCGATACTCCTCGATGAGGCGGTGTAGCTCTGGCGAAGAGGTCTCACCCACTACGAGGAGTGTCGTACGCATATGATGTGCAGAGCTAGCTCTTAGAAAGGTAGGTCGTCAGCGTTGTCACCAGCTGAGGGATCGAAGGAGCCGCCAAACTGATTTTGCGTCCCAGCCTCAGGAGCTTGCGAAGCGAAACCAGTGTTAGGAGCTGGCGCTGAAGTGGCATTGCCCCCTACGTAAGGTGTTTTGCCCGCAAAGGGATCCTCCTCAGGAGCTGGCGCTGCTACGGTCTGGTCTACCTTGGAGACGCTGTAAGCGGTCACATCTGTGTACCAGCGCTCCATATACTCACGGCTCTCTACGTCAAAGCGCACCTCGACGAAGTCCCCCTCTGTGAGCGGATATTCGTCGATGCGATTATTCCAAATATTGAAGCAGATGGTGCGTGGGTACTGCGAGTCAGTCTCTATGACAAAAGCCCCCTTGCGCCAAGCATTGCCCGCCTTGCTGACACCCTCCTGTACGGGGAGAATGCGTATGACGGTGCCTCTGGCGATGAGTGGGTTGGGGCGGTTATTGTTGCTGTCCATATCTAGTTTATAAGTGGTTAGTAGTTAGTGGTTAGAGATTAGAAATTAGAGGTTAGAGGAGATCGGTGGCTCTAGTGGTTAGTGGAGAGTTAGCGAAGTGTCGGAGCAAAGCCGATGATCTCTCGGACCTCCTCGATGGTCTTGCGGGCGCTCTCACGCGCCTTCATCGCTCCTTCGGTAGCTACTCGGTGCAGCTGCTCCTTGTCGCTAGAGAGCTCGAGGATACGCTCTCGGATCGGAGCGATCGCCGTGAGCAAGTCAGCTGCTAGCTGCTTCTTCAGATCGCCGTAACGTATGGAGCAATCGGCATAGCACTGGCGAAAGTGCGCCACCGTCTCAAGCGCGGAGACCAGATCCATAATGGTGAAAAGGTTTTCCACAGGCTCCGAGGGCTTGCTATTTGGCTCCGTAGGGCCAGCGTCCGTGACAGCGCGCATCACCTTCTTAGTGATCGCCTTGTCATCCTCGTAGAGATAGATCGCATTGCCCTCACTCTTGCCCATCTTGCCCGAGCCATCGAGTCCTGGCACCTTGATCGGCTTAGACATAGCGGTCCACGAGGCTGGCTCTGTGAAGTACTCCACATCGTAGATCGTATTAAAGCGACGTGCGAAGCGGCGCGCCATCTCCATATTTTGCTCCTGATCCTTGCCCACAGGCACCTTGACGGCACGCTGTAGTAAGATGTCAGCCGCCATCAGTGTCGGGTAGGTGAGCAGACCGGCATTGACATTGTCTGGCTGCTTGCGCGCTTTCTCCTTAAAGGTGGTGGTGCGCTGTAGCTCACCCAGATAAGCGTTCATATTGAGGTAAAGGTATAGCTCCAGTACCTCCGGCACATCGCTCTGACGGTAGAGGACCACCTTGCTCGGATCGAGTCCGCAAGCGAGGTACTCAGCGAGGATCGTGTCTGTATCCTGCACGATATCCCCTGGGTGTGGGTGTGTGGTGAGCGAGTGCCAGTCAGCGATAAAGAAGTAGCAATCATACTGCTCCTGCATCTCTAGGAAGCTACGCATAGCTCCGTAGTAGTTGCCTATATGTAGATGACCGGTAGGCCGGATACCGCTGACGACTCGTTCCATACTGTGCATGTACTCTCTATAATTAATGTATCGTTATAGCGCAAAGGTAGTACTTTTTGAGGTCTCTGCACTTCAAATGCTCCAAAAACAAACGTAGGGAGTCTGCATAGCATCTCCCTACATAAGGTGTGGTGACTCGGGTGGGATTCAAACCCACGACCTTCAGAACCGGAATCTGACGCTCTATTCAGCTAAGCTACCGAGCCTCGTCTTATCGCCACAAAGGTACGGAAAAGATTAGAGATTAGCTGTTAGCTGTTAGCCTTTGGCTGTTGGCTAGGGTGATCGGAGCTATCGAAGTGCTAGTGCCCCTAGTAGTCCTAGTGCCTCTAGCCAATACTAACAGCCAACAGCTTTCTTCGGTAGAGATTTTGGATTTGCCACGTGGATATTTTTTAATCTCCACGTAGGAAAGAATCATTTCCTCCGAAGTTTCATTTGATTCCTCCGAAGTTTTATTTCGTCCCTACGTGGGTATTTTTTGTTTGCCACGTGGATATTTGAGATTTGCCACGTGGATATTCGTTTTTTCTGAGTCAAAAGCGTCTTGTGTCGTAAGTGCAGAAGTGAAAACGTACAAAAAATCCTCGCCCCCCTAAGCTGTCTGCTTGGAGAGGCGAGGATTGTCGTTATGCTAGATGAAGGGGTTACTTTAGCACCTCATCGAGGAGCGCATCATCCACGAGGTAGGGGATGGTGATGTGGTAGAGGTCGGAGTGCTCCTCGTTGAACTCGCGAGAGGTAGACAGTGCGTTCTCATTGCGAGCCCATGCGCGGCGAGCTACACCGCCCATCACGTCCCACGTCATAGCCTGACGGAGGATCTCGTCGACACGACGGCTACCATCGAGGACCATACCAAATCCACCGTTGATCGCCTTACCGATGCCGACGCCCCCGCCGTTGTGCAGAGCGACCAGGCTCATGCCACGAGCGCAGTTGCCCGCAAAGCACTGGACAGCCATATCGGCCATTACGTTGCTGCCGTCACGTATGTTTGACGTCTCACGGAAGGGGCTATCCGTACCGCTCACATCGTGGTGGTCACGACCTATCATGATCGGGCCTACCTCGCCACGACGTACCATATCGTTGAACTTAAGAGCGATCTTCAGACGTCCCGCAGCGTCCTGATAGAGGATACGCGCCTCGGTACCGACGACGAGCTGATTCTTCTCGGCGTCACGTATCCATATATAGTTGTCACGATCCTGCTCACGACGATCTGGATCGATGCACTCCATAGCAGCGTGATCGGTCTTGATCAGATCCTCATGGTCGTGGCTGAGGCATACCCAGCGGAATGGACCATAGCCGTAGTCAAAGAGCTCAGGACCCATGATATCCTCTACGTAGCTAGGCCAGATGAAGCCATCCTTGTCATCTACGCCATTGCGTGAAATCTCCTGGATGCCCGCATCAAAGCAAGCCTTCATAAAGGCATTACCATAGTCAAAGAAGTAAGTGCCACGAGCTACAAGTGCCTTGATAGCCTCGTAGTGGCGGTGCAGACCCTTGTCCACCTCCTGGCAGAAGCGCTCTCTGTCGTGTGCTAGTAGGTCGGTGCGCTCCTCAAAGGTGAGCGACACTGGGCAGTAACCACCCTCGTAGACAGCGTGACAGCTCGTCTGGTCAGAGAGGAGGTCGATATGTACATTGTGCTCGACACAGTACTCCAGCAGGTCCACCACATTACCATGGTAAGCGATAGAGCAAGGCTCGCCCGCCTTCATACCCTCCTCAGCAAGCTGTAGCGCCTCGGGGATCGTCTTAGCAATATGCTTGACCCAGCCCTGATTGTAGCGAGTCATAATGCGAGACATATCTACCTCAGCGATGATCGAGGTAGCCCCAGCGATGTCGGCAGCCTTAGGCTGTGCGCCACTCATACCGCCTAGACCTGAGGAGATAAAGAGCTTGCCTGCTAGGTTGCCACCGCTCGGGATATGTAGCTGCTGACGACCAGCGTTGAGTAGCGTATTAAAGGTACCATGTACGATACCCTGCGGCCCGATGTACATCCATCCACCAGCGGTCATCTGACCATAGTTGGCGACGCCCATCTGAGCAGCTATCTCCCAGTCCTTAATGTTGTCATAGAGACCGACCATCATCGAGTTGGTGATGATGACACGCGGTGCTGAGGGGTGCGAAGCGAAGAGACCCAGCGGGTGTCCGCTCTCGATGACTAGTGTCTGATCCTGTGTAAGCTCCTCGAGGTACTTGATGATGAGGCGATACTGGAGCCAGTTTTGGCACACCTGACCTGTCTCACCGTAGGTGACCAGCTCATAAGGGTAGAGCGCTACGGCGTGTGAGAGGTTGTTGTGGATCATCACCTGGAAGGCCTTACCCTCGATACACTTACCCTTGTAGCTGTCGATAGGTCCTGCCTTGAGGTCGCCCTCGGGGCGATAGCGATAAGCGTAGATCTTACCACGCTCCTTGAGCTCCTTGAGGAACTCAGGTGCTAGCTCAGCGTGTAGCTCTTTCGGTACATAGCGTAGTGCATTCTGCAGTGCCACACGCGTTTGTGCAGGGGTCAAGCTGTAGCCCCTATCAGGTGCTCGACGTATGCCCTCCTCAAAGGTGGGGTACTTGGGCAGTGTAGCATCGAGCGTGAACTTACAGGTTCTCTTCATACTTACAGGTTGTTTACTAAATTCGTATTGCACAAAGATACTAAAAAGTCGCCGATACATACAACGAATACCTCCTAAATCTCGCAATGCACAGCAAGCCCTCTAAATACAACTATCTCAATCGAGGGTTGTAAACCTAAACTCCCGTCTTCTATTTGATCATGCAGATCCCTTTTTTCTCTTTTTTACCCTGAAGAAGGATACCCCTATGATGAGAAGGGCATAAACGGTCATTCCTCCTACTGTAAGCCAGAAGAGAAGCATATCTCTTTCATAGGAGAGGTGAAGAGCAATCAAAAAGAACATCAGAAACAGGATCGTTCTGACACTTACTAGGAGGATAGGCTCCTCCTCTAGCATATTAAATAAAACAGATTTGACGATGTTCATTGAGTTGTATTTTTCCAGTATTTGAAGCTGTATGGTGCGACAGAGAGACTGCGCGCATCTCAGTGCCAAGTGCAACGCCATTACAAATGTAGGGAAAAAACTTCATAGTGCGTTTGATTGCCACCTCAGTATGTTAGCCCACAAGTTGGGGAGGGGGTGTCTTGCTGTCTTCTCGGCTAACGATGATTAGGACGACTCGTGAGATTTGCGGAGGTGGGGTTAGAGCTACGTGTGCACTTTGTGGCGAATTTTTGCTACCTTGGCCTCTCGTTAGGAAGCCGTGTGGGACTATTCGGTTGTGATCAGTCCTCGACACGACTCCCCTATACTTAAGTGATTAACTAAAACCGAATAAGCAGTGAGACGAAGATTACTACTCTGTGCGGTCGTCCTCGCGACGACCTTGATGATGCCTATGATGGCACAGCGCCTCATACCTCCTGTGCCGTACTACAAGACGGGCTTTGAGGAGATGGAGACGCAGACATTTGTGGATGATACGGTGGAGATAGAAGGGGTGCGCTGGCGCATCGTCAACGGTCGCATCGTCGATGACCCCAAGGCTAATATACCTTTTGGCAAGAAAGCGCTCGAGCTGACAGCGGGTTACGTAGGTGACGTGCCTGCGATGATCGAGGCGTTAGACCCGATCCGTGGGACACAGGTCTCGGTCTCTTATATGCAGGGGTGGACGGACGCTTTGGTCTCCAACGCAGGCAAGAGTTGGTTCGCTCAGGAGTCTTTCGATGGAGGTAAGAATTGGTTGGAGAAGGAGCTCATCTTTGACGCCACAACGATCTCGACAGATCTGTACGAGCGAATTGATCCTGATGCTGACTCCTTTCGCTTTAGGATTATCTTCAATGATCCAGACAAGACGAAAGGTGTGGGGTGGCGCATTATGCTGGACAATATAGCCTTCTACGATACGGGCGAGGGGGCGCCTATACGCACGCCTTGGAGTGTCTACCCAGCAGACATCCGCAATGGCTTTGAGACGGCTCAGAGTACGCTCTCTTACCATATCTTGGCCTTTGGCGATGACTGGATTATGGGCGATCCACAAGCTGAGCCAGGATTCTTTACCTCTTACATCGAGGCGCGTCTCGATGATCAGCCCGCTACGCAGCACTGGCGACTCAACTCGGTCGACTCGCTGATTACTTACAGCAACTTGCAGCCTGGCGTGCATACCATAGGGCTACGCTTTATGGATATAGCTACGGGGCAGCCTTACCCAGAGCTGGAGGAGCATGTGACCTACTTCACGGTCAAGGAGTCTACACAGCTACACTCACTGGAGGAGCTACTACAGGCTCCCGTGGGAGGCTTTTACGAGGTGACCTTTGATAAGAAGACTTTGGTCAATATGGCGGTGCCTATGACACCCGAGAAGTGGCTCTGGGACGGGAAGAAGGGGATTATGATGTTTGACCCTCGACTACATGACCCGATCTATGGTAATCCGCCCGAGAAGGCGCTCCTCGCTAAGCGTATCGTGGGGCAGCTAGTGGAGCGTGACCACAACCTATACTTTCAGGTAGATGCGCCTAGCACACTGGAGGAGGTGGATCAGCCCTTTATGTTTGACAATCGTACGACCAAGAGCATTCAGGATCTGCTAGACAATGCGGACTACAATATGTATGCTCCCGTCTCGATACAGAATGTAAGGATCAAGCGACGCACCGACTCGAAGGTGCCTTATCGCTTTGGAGCGCTAGATGAGATCACCATCACAGACAGCACAGGGGTGTCGATGAAGATGCAAAACTTCTTCCCCTTCCTCTTCCTAGCTAATAAGGAGGTGGATCCCTCTGGCGACTTGACGGTCTTTGGTATGATGGCCAAACATCGTACTACGGGAGAGCCAGTGCTATGGCCACTCTTTGCGCTCAACTATCAGTCGACTGCTAATGAGCCTGTCCTCGCCTCTCCGAGCGACCTGTGCGTAACTACCGAGGAGGGTGTGACTCGCTTTACCGCAGAGCAGCCAGTCAGCCTATACGTCTGGGATATGGCTGGGACGCAGCTCTACGCCTCGACTGCTACCGCTACGGAGCATGTCGTCTCTGTCGAGGGGTCTGTCCTAGTGGCTGCGACTTTTGAAGATGGTCGTGTGTGGATTCAGAAGTTGTACCTATAAATAAGTAATGCTATGAAGAAGTTTCTCTACATATCCCTACTCCTAAGCTGCTGTCTAGGACTGCCTCTAAGCGTTATGGCGCAGGAGAGTCTTAAGAACGGGCAGGTGGATACGAGCTTTCGCCCCATACTAGACTCTAACCCGCAGGCGGTCATACCCCTAGCGGACGGCAGAGTCGTGGTCGCTGGTACCTTCGAGCATGTGGGCGGACGAGATGTGGCGGGTGTCATGCGGCTTAATGCGGACGGGTCGGCTGACGAGACCTTCAACGTGGGCGGTACGGGTGTCGATGGCGTGGTGACAAATATCGCTCTGCAGTCTGACGGTAAGATCCTCGTCATCGGAGTTTTCACCACTTACAATGGTACTCCTGTGGGGCAGATCATACGTCTCAATGAGGACGGCTCGCTCGATACGACCTTTAAGAATGACAACACCCTCAAGCTCGATGCTTCTGCCTATGAGGGGCAGTACCAGTGGGATCTGCAGCCAAACAAACTACTGGTCTCGCCTGATGACTCCTTCTATGTCTTGGGCGGCTTCAACAGGGTCAATGAAAAGTTTGCTCCGCTGATAGCGCGCTTTAACGCTGCGGGCGTGCATGACGAGAGCTACCTCCCGACGGCTCATGAGATCTACTTCAAGAGTGCACCCTATGTGGACGCAGCGCTGCTACTTCCCTCGGGCGACATCTACTTCGGAGGTATGATCAATGGGTATAATGGCTCTTCGCTCAATAAGAAGATCTTTCACATTGATGCCGATGGTCAGTATGACGAGAGCTTTGCGAGACCTAAGTTTGACTTTGGAGGTCCTCGTGCCTTAGCGATGAAGGGGGCTGACACGCTTCTGGTGGCGGGCTCGTTCTATGAGTCGTTTGGTCGGAAGACGCCTCTGATGATAGCGCTAAATCTCGATGGTACTCCCATAGAGGACTTTACGGCGTATGACTTTTCCTACCCCGATGCGGAGGATATGATCAATGGCTTGATCGTGACCGATCGCTACATCTTGATAGGTGGTGGAGATATTCAAATGCCTAAGCGTAGCTTTGTGTATGCTCTAGATAAGTCGGGCGCTGCGCTGACGACGGACTTTGACTTTGGCACGGGACCTAATCAGATCGTCTCTGGGCTGACCTACGATCCTGCGGGGTGGCTCTATGTGAGTGGCTTCTTTACTGAATTTGGCGGGGCTAGTACGAGGTACTTCGCACGCTGTAAGCTGGGGGGAAGCGACCTGCACATCGAGACCCCAAGCTCTGCTATGCCAGCGGTGCGTGTAGCGGTAGGCGAGGGGAGCTTCTCGCTATATGATCTGGAGGAGCCTGCCGAGGTGTCGCTCTACAGCGGCGATGGGGTCCTATGCGCCTCTTATTCGAGCGTGGCTGAGGGACAGTCGATCTCGTACGAACTGCCCGAGGGACTCTACCTGATGGTCGTCAAGCAGACTACGGGGCAGCAACAGCTTAAAGTGCAGCTCTAGCGACCAGACCTAATAATACAACAGAGCCTCTGTCTTGTGGATAGCAATGGCTATCGTCACAACACAGAGGCTCTGTGGCTATATGGTCTAATTGAGTACCTTTGCGGTAGAGATTGTCGCGAGGGGTAGTAGTTCCCTCCACTTTAGCATACAAGACTATGACGCAGTTCAAAACGACGCACCTATACTCCCTGCTGACCTTTATCCTTCTGGCATTGGTTATCACCCTGATCTCACCACACGATGAGGAGACCTTTCAATACCAAGTGGTGGAGGGTAAGCCATGGATGGGTGAGGAGCTACTGGTGGCGCCTTTTACCTTCCCGATCTACAAGTCGGACGAGATGATACAGCGGGAGCGTGACAGTGTGCGTCAGACGATCTTGCCATACTATCAGATCGATACGATCACGGGAAGTAAGATGCTGAGCAAGTGGGACGATGACTGGAGCGCTAAGTGGAGTCGTGAAGTGACGGACGACGCTTACTACTTCTACATGCGCAACTACCTCAAGGATCTCTACCGTGATGGTATCATAGAGGAGGAGATAGCCTCTAAGCTCAGGCAGGAGGATGTGCTGGAGGTCAAGCTCCTGAGCGCTGACCAGGTGAGTCGCCTGACGCCTGTGACGCTCTTCTCGACACCTATGGAGGCATATCAGCAAGCTACCGAGAGGGTGCCCCAGGGGATGAGTAAGTCGATCGTCCGAAAGTTTGACCCGAGCAAGTATATCGAGGTCAATGTCTACCCTAACGAGGCTAAGACGCAGCAAGTACTCGATGATGAGCTACGTAATCTCTCTAAGTCTATGGGAGTGGTCCAAAAGGGAGAGCGCATCATCGGTAAGGGCGAGATCGTGAGTCCACATCAGTACGACATCTTGCAGTCTCTGCGCCGTGTCACCGAGGAGCAACGGGATAGTAACTTGCGACAGGTGCTACCGATGAGTGTGGGGACTTTCTTGATTATAGCTTCGCTACTGGTGGGACTGTGGTTCTTCCTCTTCTACTACCGACCGCAGATTGTCAAGGAGTACAAGAACACGCTCTTCCTCTCACTGCTGATCTTTATCTATGCGATCCTAACGATCATCTTCGCTCGCAACGAACTGGGAGCGTGGGTCTATGCGATCCCCTTTGTGGCAGTGGTGATACTGGTGCGTACCTTCTTCGAGTCGCGTACGGCGGTCTACGTCTTTCTCTCGACGATACTGATCTGTGCACTCTATGTGCCATTTCCTCTGGAGTTTGTCGTGATACAGTTTGTCGCTGGTATGGTAGCGGTCTTTAGCCTTCGGTCGCTCTCCTCACGAGCGCAGATCATCCGTGCTACCTTCCTCATCTTCGTAATATACAATGTGATGACCTGTAGCTACTCGCTGATGACGGGAGGTATGCTGGGAAGTAATGACTTGAGCAACCTGCTCTACTTCTCCTTTAACCTAATCTTCAACATGTTTAGCTACCTGCTCATCTATCTCATCGAGAGAACCTTCGGCTATGTCTCGAACATAACGCTCGTGGAGCTGAGCGATGTGAATCGTCCTCTACCACGGCAGCTCTCGGAGCAGGCTCCTGGTACCTTCCAGCACTCGATGCAGGTGGCACTCCTGGCGAGCGATGCAGCTACCGCTATCGGTGCAGATGCACGTCTCGTGCGTGCTGGCGCACTCTACCACGATATAGGTAAGATGTGCAATGCTGCGTACTTTACGGAGAATCAGGGCGCGGTCAATCCGCACGACCAGCTCTCCCCGACGGAGAGTGCTGCTGTCATCATCAAGCATGTGACCGATGGACTGGCTATGGCACAAAAGCACAACCTCCCACAGGCGATCCAAGACTTTATCCGTATGCATCACGGGCGGGGTATGACGAAATACTTCTACACCCAGTATTGCAACGAGCATCCTGACGAAACGGTCGATGTGGACAAGTTTACCTATCCAGGACCTAACCCGAATACTAAGGAGACTGGTATCCTGATGCTGGCGGACGCTATCGAGGCAAGTAGCCGCAGCCTCAAGGATCTCAGCAAGGAGACCCTTATAGCACATGTCAATAAGATCATTGACTCGATCGTTGCCGATGGCCTGCTCAACGATACGCCACTGACCTTTAGGGATATTCAGACGATCAAGGACGTCTTTGCGGAGAAGCTCGCCACCATCTACCACTCACGTATTGCTTACCCAGAGCTCAAGCGATGACACTCTACCTAGTAGGCTATATGAGTGCTGGCAAAAGCACCGTGGGGCGTATGCTGGCGGAGTTGATCGGCTATGAGTTTGTAGATACGGACATTTACATCGAGAGTCGCTTTCGCCAGCGGGTCTCAGACCTCTTCCAGCTACACGGTGAGGAGTACTTTCGCCAGAAGGAGCGGATGATCCTAGAGGAGATCGCTGGTCTCCCCGATGCGGTCATCGCCACGGGCGGTGGCTTGCCTATTTATCACGACAATATGGACATACTCCTAGAGAGTGGCACCGTGCTGTACCTGCGTTATAGCAGTGAGGTGCTAGCTCAGCGACTAGAGCTGACGAAGCGCACCCGTCCCTCTGTGGCGCACCTCTCGGGCGAAGCACTACGACAACATATCGAGGAGGCGATGCATCTCCGCGAGCCGATCTACAGTCGAGCGCATCAGATCATCGATATGGAGGCTCTCGCCGAGCAGGGTATCTCTTCGGAGCCAAAGATTGCAGACTGGATCGCCCAGCACTTGCCCGCTACCGAGTAAAGCTTCTCTCCAACAATGCCGAAGGTTGTTTTTCTCTCTTCCTAGGGACACTTTTGAGGTAAGGAAGTTTTCAAGACGGGGTGTGATGTTGCTCATTTTAGTACCTTTGTACCTATGAATGTGGATCTACAGCAGGTGATGCAGCGCTTTGGTATCGTGGGACGCAATCCGAGCTTCCTACGAGCTATCGAGACGGCCGTACAGGTCGCCCCGACAGACCTATCTGTGCTGGTGACTGGCGAGAGTGGTGTCGGCAAGGAGTTTTTCCCCAAGATCATACACGCTTACAGTCTCCGCAAGCATCAAGGCTATGTGGCGGTCAACTGTGGTGCTATCCCTGAGGGTACGATCGACTCCGAACTCTTCGGGCACCGCAAGGGGTCCTTCACGGGAGCTATCTCCGATCGCAAGGGATACTTTGAGGAGGCGGACGGTGGCACTATCTTTCTCGATGAGGTAGGAGAGCTACCACTAGCCACGCAGGCTCGTCTGCTCCGTGTCCTCGAGTCGGGGGAGTTTATCCCCGTAGGTGCCAGCAAGCCTCTCAAGACAGATGTGCGGGTGGTCGCTGCGACCAATGTCAATATACAGGAGGCGATCGCTCGTGGACGCTTTCGCGAAGATCTCTACTACCGTCTTAGTACGGTGCCGATCGTAGTGCCTCCGCTACGTAAGCGGCAAGAGGACATTGTGCTACTCTTCAAGCTCTTTGCTTCGCTTAGCGCAGAGAAGAACCAGATCCCCATGCTCGAGATCACGCCCGAAGCGGAGGAGCTCTTGCGCCACTACCCTTGGCCAGGCAACATACGCGAGCTACGCAACCTAACAGACCGCATCAGCATCTTAGAGTACGATCGTCATCTGACGGCCGAGGATCTTCGAGGCTATCTGCCTGAGAGGACACCTGAGCTGAGCACTTCGCTGGTCCCTGTGGAGCGTCAGTCGGAGGAGCGTAGCTTTGCCAATGAGCGGGAGATCCTTTACCAGGTGCTTTTCGATATGAAGCGAGACATTACTGCGCTCAAGCAGACGGTCGCCACAATGCGTCAGGAGCCTCACTACGAACCGATCCGGACGACGCTCGTGCCTGCCGAGATGGAGCCTATGCACACAGAGGCCGAGGAGGTAATCGACTCAGACCTAGAGCATCATCTGGAAAGCTCTTCAGAGCCTCATAAGAGACTTACAGAGACACCTATGGAGGAGTCTCTCCTCCCCGACAGGCCCATGACCATCGAGGAGGCAGAGCGCATATTGATCAAGCGTGCCTTGGAGAGACATGGGGGAAATAAGACAGAAGCTGCTGAGGAGCTAAACATATCGCCACGAACGCTATACCGTAAACTGCGAAGCTATGGCGAGGAGTAAGCTACCATATATAATAGGTGTCGTGTTGCTCCTAATGATCGGGACGAGTTGCTCGATCAGCTATAAGTTCAACGGAGCCACTATCGACTACACACGTATCAAGACGGTGACCATCGAGGATTTCCCCAATCAGGCTCCACTGGTTTATCCGCCCTTGTCGCAGATGTTTTCGGAGCGCCTGCGGGAGCAGTTTCGTCGCAATACGCGTCTCGAGCCCGTCGATGCCAATGGAGATCTGATCCTCGAGGGCGCCATCATCGGGTATGAGCTCACCCCTATGGCGATGCAGGAGGATGCGCTCTCAGCGATGACACGCTTTACGATCACGGTCCGCGTCTCTTATACCAATATGGTGGAGGAGAAAAAAAGCTTCTCGGGGCACACCTTTACCTCCTCGCAAGAGTTCGACAGCAACAACCTCTTCTCAGACATTCAGGAGGGGCTAGCTAATGAGCTGATCGAAGATCTTGTCAAGCAGATCTTTAACGCCACGGTAGAGGATTGGTAGTGAAGACGATGACGCTAGACGAGCTGAATAGGCTGACGGCTCACCCTGAGGGACTCGATCGCCACACGCTCTCGCCACTGGCTGAACTCGTGGAGACCTATCCCTATGCGCAGAGCATCGTGATGCTTTACTTACTCAATCTGTCGATCCTCGGCGACCTGCGCTACGAAGCAGAGCTACAGCGCTGGGCTCCCCACCTACCTAGTCGGGAGAAGCTCTACCTGCTAGCTCGGCTACATATGCCCTTAGCAGACTTGACACCTGTGTTGGCTCACGACCCGTCAGACTCCTTTGCCCTCGTAGATCAATATCTGCGCAAGGTGGCCGAGCGTGAGGGACCACTCTCCAACGAGCTAGAGTACGACACCGCAGAAGCGCTCCCCACGGAGGAGCCTACCCCAGACTACTTCTCGCAGGCGGAGTACGAGTCCGCACCCTCCGACATGTCGCTCTCGGGGCTACTCACCACCCCTTCACCAGAAAGTGCGTCAACCACCGACTCCGCACCGCAGCCTACCGTGACACCACCTTCCGATGATGCGGAGCCGAGCGATATGCTTTTCACCGAAACGCTAGCCTCCATCTACATCAAACAGGGTCATTACGAGCGAGCAAAACGAATTATTGAGGGGCTAAGCTTGAAATTCCCAGAAAAAATTAGTTACTTTGCAGTTCAATTGAACTTTCTCGAGAAGCTAATCGACAATGCTTCTCACTCATAAACACGCATTCATAGACTAGTAGACATGCAAATCTTTCTAAGTATCTTGATCCTCATCGCAGCTATCCTGCTGATTCTTATCGTCATCGTTCAGAACTCTAAGGGCGGTGGTCTAGCAGCAGGCTTCGGCGAGAGCAATAAGTACATGGGGGTACGCAAGACGACGGACTTCCTCGAGAAGGCCACCTGGACGCTCGCAGGCGCTTTGGTCGTACTCAGCATTGTCAGCTCATTCTTTGTAAAGCCTCATGTACAGGCTAAGCAGAGCGAGAGCTTCATTGAGCAGTCTCAGCAGAGTGCTCCTCTGCTACCTCAGCAACCAGAGGCTACACTACCTCTACCCGCAGCTCCCGCTAGTGAGGCTCCAGCCCCAGCACCTGAAGCACAGCCTGAGGCTCAGCAGCCTGCTGAGTAAGGCCTGAAGAGGGCTTAGCCAGTTAGGTAGCTCGTCAGATATTGATGAGGGGAGGACTCACTCTTGTGTGGGTTCTTCCCTTGGTTGTGCCTATAAATGCAGAAGAAACTGTACCTTTGTAGCATAGCTTGTCGCCAAGCGTGACAAGCTCCTCACACGTAATAACTCAAAGAAGTAGGTAATGCTTACTATCAAACAAATATTGGATGACCCACAGGGAGTCATCGAGCGGCTTGCTGTCAAGCACTTTCCCGCAGAAGAAACCATAGCAGCCATCATCGCTCAGGACAAGCTGAGACGCGATGCACAGCACAAGAAGGACGATAGTCTAGCTCAGCAAAAAGTCCTCTCACGCTCTATCGGTGAGAAGATGAAAGCGGGTGCCCGTGAGGAGGCTGAGCAGCTCAAAGCTGAGGTGCAAGCGCTTAAAGAAGTCTCTAAGCAGGCCCAGGAGACTATGGAGCAAGCTGAGGAGACCATGCGACAGTTCCTACTCTCCGTGCCTAATCTACCACATCCCGACGTGCCACACGGCACCTCTGCCGAAGACAATTTATGCGTCGCTACGGGTGGTAAGATGCCGACACTAGCTGACGATGCCAAGCTACCACACTGGGAGCTGGCCAAGCAGTACGACCTCATAGACTTCGAGCTGGGAGTCAAGATTACAGGCGCTGGCTTCCCCGTATACAAGGGTAAGGGAGCAAGACTACAGCGTGCCTTGATCAACTTCTTCCTCGACAGAGCCACCGCAGCGGGCTTTCAAGAGGTCGAGCCACCTATTATGGTCAACGAAGCTTCCGGTATCGGCACGGGTCAGCTCCCCGACAAGGAGGGACAGATGTACCACGTGCAGCTGGACAACCTCTACCTCATACCGACGGCTGAGGTACCTGTGACCAACATCTTCCGTGATGTCATCCTCGAGGCAGACCAGCTACCTATCTGCTGCACCGCCTACACGCCTTGCTTCCGTCGTGAGGCCGGTTCGTATGGCAAGGACGTACGCGGACTCAACCGCCTGCATCAGTTTGACAAGGTAGAGATCGTCTCTATCGACCGCCCCGACCACTCGTGGCAGCAACTCGACAAGATGATCGCCCACGTCAAGAGCCTCGTCGAGGAGCTTGAGCTCCCTTACCGTATCCTCCGCCTCTGCGGTGGCGACCTGAGCTTTACGAGTGCTATGACTTACGACTTTGAGGTTTTCTCGGCTGCGCAGGAGCGCTGGCTCGAGGTGAGCTCTGTCTCTAACTTCGAGAGCTATCAGGCCAATCGTCTGATGTGTCGCTACCGTGACCCTGAGGAGGGGATCACCCTCTGTCACACGCTCAATGGTAGTGCCCTGGCGCTGCCACGCATCGTCGCTGCCCTACTAGAGAACAATCAGACCTCCGAGGGCATTATCATACCCAAGGCTCTGAGACCCTACACAGGCTTTGACAAAATAGACTAATCAATCGCTCCAACCCACACCGCTATGGCTAAGAAAGGCAAGCAATCCGCCCGAGCAATCAATATACGCAACAAGCGCGCCACCTATGACTATGAACTCCTCGACCAGTACACCGCAGGCATCGTACTGGTCGGTAGTGAGATCAAGTCTATACGTGCGGGCAAAGCGGCTCTCGTGGACAGCTACTGCTACTTCTCGCATGGTGAGCTGTGGATCAAGAATATGTATATAGCGGAGTACAGCTACGCCTCCTACAACAATCATGTGGAGCGACGGGAGCGCAAGCTGCTACTCAACCGCAAGGAGCTACGCAAGCTCGAGGAGGAGATGAAGAACCCTGGTCAAACGATCATCCCTGTGCGGCTCTTCATCAATGAGCGTGGGCTCGCCAAGCTGGTCATCGCTCTAGCCCGAGGTAAGAAGCAGTACGACAAGCGCGCTGCCATACGAGACCGCGAGGACAAGCGACGTCTAGAGCGCGCCATGCGCTTCTAACGAACAACTCCCCGAACAGCAAGACGTGTAACCCGCTGTCACGGCTCGGACGCAGACCGTCGGTGCGTCCGTTGTATCAAAACGAAACCATATCCGTTGTCGAACAGCAATACGAATAACAATTTGTAGGGGCGGACCTATGTGTCCGTCCGTCTTCGCTGGAACGCAATATGCCTTGTGGGCGGACACGCAGGTCCGCCCCTACACGAACTACATCAACACGACAAGTCCAACCATCAGGCGCTGTAACCTTCAGGTCGTTACTCGTGAGACTTGCGAAGTCTAGCCCAAGGGATTGGACGATGTCTAATTAATAGACGATGCAAAGGTAATATAGCGAGCTATAGTGCTAGGCACTCTAGTGTACGCAATGTCTGTCTGCAGCCTGCAAGTGTTTCAACAAAGCACAAAGAAGAGCGACACAACGATTATCCCAAATTTGTAGGACACAAAGGCTACAACCCCAACGCCACCCCCCGCACCCAGCAACCATTACACGATTCCTTCCGTGAAACTAAATATTAGATTTCGCTACTCTTGCGCCCTGTGTGAGTGTATCGACATTGACCTGGACGCACCACAAATGTTCCGATCGGATTGGATATCTGTCTAGTGATTAGTCGTTTCTGTTGTTGTGTCACAACGAGACGAGTAACCCGCTGTAGGGACGCTCGGCTCGAGACGTGTAGTGAAATGTAGGGACGCACGATCTGTGCGTCCGTCCCCGTCAAAGGTTACAGCGTCAAGTGTTGCATCAAATATTGCAGCGTTGTGATTTTAACGACAACGGACGCCTTCCCACTAAACACTCACCGTTCGTCCCTACAGCGGGTTACTAGTCTTGTCGTTCTACAACGGACGCACAGATCGTGCGTCCCTACTGGGCTCGTAACTCTGTGACACCACGAACGCACGGATAGTGTCTAGTCGGAGGACGTCCGTCCCCGTTACAACCACGATGCTGTAACCTTTGACACAACGGACGCCCTCCGACTAAACACTCGACCGAGGGCCCCCTACAAAGGGTTACACCTCTCTTACGAAGTGTGGGCTAGGTACTCTGGAGGGTTAGAACTGAAGCATCCGCTCGATGGAGCGCCATGCCTTCTGACGTAGCTCCTCGTCGACATGTACCTCGTACTGCTCGTAGAGGAGTGCGTCGCGGAGTCCCTCGAGGGTGATCATCTTCATATATTCGCAAGTCTGATCGGGTAGAATCGGGATCAGCTCCTTGTCAGGATAGCGTCTCGTCATCTCAGCCAGCACCTCGGGCTCCGTGGCAATGATGTACTGCTTCAAGTCAGAGACCCCAGGACGATTGATGATCGTGGTGGTTGAGCCGATGATGCAGCGAGGATTGTCGACGATCGACTGATCGCTAGCGGCTACCGACTCGGGGTGTATCAGGATCTCCGCCTCGGGGTACTGATCCAGCATCGTGTGAACCAGCTCGGAGGTGATGTCAGCATGCACGTAGCAAGCGCCTTGCCATAGATCCATCTCTCGTCCCGTCACATTCATGATGTACTGTCCGAGGTTCTTGTCTGGGCCAAAGAGGATCGGCTTGCCCGTGGGGAGTGCACGTACGATCTTCAGCGCATTAGCACTGGTCACGCAGTAGTCGGTGACCGCCTTGACAGCCGCTGTCGTATTGACATAGCTAACCACAATCCCGTCGGGGTGCTTGACCCGCCAGGTGTTGATACCCTCAGCCGTGGCACCCTCAGCGAGGGTACATCCAGCGTGTGGTACAGGGCAGAGGACCTTCTTATTGGGCGAAATGATCTTAGCGGTCTCACCCATGAAGCTCACTCCGCAGAAGACAATCATATCCGCCTCCGTCTCGCCAGCGATCTGTGAGAGTGCCAATGAGTCGCCTAGGTGGTCAGCGATGCGCTGTATCTCGGGGCGAGCATAGTAGTGCGCTAGGATGACCGCATTCTTCTGCTCCTTGAGCGTCCGGATCTCTGCGTAGAGAGCTTCTATCTGTTGTTGTGTCATGTGTAAGTAGTCAGTTAGTGTGTTAGGTGTAAAAGAAAAAGGCAGCCGCTCTACAGAATCGGCTTAATCTTCATACTAATGTCAAAAGCACGTACCGAGTGGGTCAGTGCTCCTATGCTAATGTAGTCCACGCCTACAGCAGCCACGGCGGCTAGACGCTCGGCCGTCATATTGCCCGAAGCCTCCACCTTAGCTTGCCCATCGATGAGCTCGACGGCACGGCGCATCGTCTCTGTATCCATGTTGTCCAGCATGATGATATCGGCACCAGCGTCCAGAGCATCTTGCACCTCCTCCAGTGTGGAGGTCTCTACCTCGATCAGTATAGAGATCGGTAGATGAGGGCGTACCGCCTCGACGGCAGGTATGATCCCGCCCGCCATCGCTATGTGATTGTCCTTGAGCATCACCATATCGGAGAGCGAAGCTCGGTGGTTGGTACCCCCGCCGTGACGTACCGCCATCTTGTCCGTGAGGCGATGCCCTGGGGCTGTCTTGCGGGTGTCTAGGATCTGTGTCTTGGTACCAGCGACGCACTGCACACATTGGTGGGTGTAAGTCGCGATACCACTCATACGCTGTAGGAAGTTGAGCATAATGCGCTCCGCTCTTAGTAGCTCTGCGTAAGGCGCCTCGATGGTAGCCAATATATCGCCCTTGCGTACCTCGTCACCATCCTCATATTGTGGCGAAAAGGTGAACTCCCCCTCAGGAGTACACCAGTTCAGCACCATATAGGCCACCTCTAGACCAGAGACGATACCATTGTCCTTGGCTATCAACGTGGCGATAGCTCGGTCGCTCTCGCTCAGTATGTAGTGTGTCGATAGGTCTCCCGTGGGAGCATCCTCACGGTAGGCTAGCTCGATGAGCGTGGCAAACTCCTCGCTGTTGTATATATCAGTCATACCTCTTGTGTGCTAATTGATCGGTTGATGTGTTATCTGCCCATTGAGTAGCCTCGTTCGATAGGCTTCGCTCTCGGGCAATGTCTCTGTGTAGTCGCTACGATAGTGACCTCCACGGCTCTCCTCACGCAGTAGTGCAGCGTGTGCCATCATATGTGCCACCTCTACACGTCTGCGAGTCATATAGGCGTGGATGCTGTGCTGTGCATCCTCTGCCAGCGTGTCCGAGAGATGCTGCAGTGCGTGTAGCGCTTCGATCAGCCCCTCCTTAGAGCGTATGATCCCCACACGGCTCATCAGTATGTCGCCCATCTCTCTATTGATCTTCGCCTGCTGCTCTAGCGCATAGAGTTGCTCTTTGTCTAGGCTCCACGACAGGTCGGGTAGGTTCGTCGGAACTGCTAGTGAGGCAGTCTCAGTAGGTGTAGTCGGGTGTGCGATCGCATAGTCAGCGATCCGCTTGCCGAAGACGATACACTCGATGAGCGAATTAGAAGCCAAGCGGTTGGCACCCATCACTCCAGTTGAGGAGACCTCTCCGACAGCGTACAGTCCAGGCAGGCGGGTACAGCCGTTGAGATCCACACCGATGCCCCCCACCGTGTAGTGTGCTGCAGGGGCCACCGGTATCTCGTCCGTAATGTCTAGTCCCAGCTGGCGGCAGTGCTCCGTGATGGTCGGAAAGCGCTGTAACAGTCGCTTCGGGTCAATGTGTCTCAGTCTCAGTCGTACATGGTCGGTACCCTCCTCCTGCATCTTGAGGAAGATGCTCCGCGCCACTACATCCCTCGGTGCCAGCTCTGCTAGAGGGTGTAGTGCCGGCATAAAGCGCTCTCCGTGCTTGTCTACGAGGTAAGCTCCCTCACCACGTACCGCCTCACTAATGAGAAAAGAGGCGTACCCAGGCAGATAAAGAGCTGTGGGGTGAAACTGTATAAACTCTAAGTCCATCAGTTCGGCACCCACCTCACTGGCTAGCCACAAGCCATCGCCTAGAGCTGTGGGAGGATTGGTCGTAGGGTAGTAGAGTGCAGCAGCGCCGCCAGTGGCTAGTACGACAGCCGATGCGAGAATCGTGTCGTAGTGATGTGCCCGCTCGTCATAGGTCACCAGTCCCTGACAGTGTGACCCATCGGCAGAGCGTAGTACCTGCACGGCACTGTGATGGTCGAAAATCGTAATGTGCTGCGCCTTCCTAACCTGCTCGATCATAAAGGTGGTCACCAGTCGTCCCGTAGCATCTCCCCCAGCGTGGAGGATACGACGGTGGTGATGTCCCCCCTCGAGACCCAAGGCTAGATGTCCATCTTCGCTGTCGAAGGTCATACCCATCTGGATCAATTCATTGATCCGGTCGGGTGCTTCGTCGGTCAGCACTTTGACCGCCTCGGGGAGGCATAGTCCACGTCCCGCTACGATCGTGTCTTCGTAGTGATCTGTCGGTGAGTCTTTTTGGTCGGTGACGGCAGCCATTCCACCCTGAGCGTAGTAGGAGTTGCTCTCCTCGATGGTGCGTCGAGCGATGAGCGCTACCGACCCATGCTGCGCTAGAAAGTAAGCGCAGTAAAGCCCAGCTAGTCCACCACCTATGATGATGTAATCATATCGCTGAGGAGATTGCTGCAGTTTCATATACTATTGCCTGTTAACTAAGTCGTACTATGCCGAGTCCCATAATTATAGCTCGCAGAGTACTGTTGCGCAGGCAAATGTAGTGAAATAATCCTTACGAACGAGTGACAAAGGCCTTGAAAGAGCATATTTCTCAACCTGGTCGCATCGTTTTGTAAGGCAGTATGATCAATTTGCGACTAGCGCTATTGAATTTGATAGGTGCGCAGAGCGTTTTGCGGGGCGTGCGATACGAGTAACGATGATACGTGTAACCCTTTGTAGGGGCGCACGGATAGTGTTTAGTCGGAGGGCGTCCGTTGTCGTTACAATCACGACGTTGCAATATTTGACGAAATAACCTTTGACGGGGACGGACGCACAGGTCGTGCGTCCCTACTGGGCACGTAACGAATTTTACACGTAACGCTGTGACACCCCGGACGCACATAATAAAACAGAGACACCTCACCACATCACGTGACGATTAGTGTAGGGACGCACGATCTGTGCGTCCGTTGTCGTTACAATCACGACGTTGTAATATTTGATGGAATAACCTTTGACGGGGACGGACGCACAGGTCGTGCGTCCCTACTGGGCACGTGACGAACTTTACACGTAACGCTGTGACACCACGGACGCACGTAATGGATGCAATAACCTTTGACGGGGACGGACGCCCTCCGACTAGACACTAGCCGTGCGTTCCTACAACGGGTTACTGGTCTTGTCGTTCTACAACTCTAGTCCGACCCACAAGGGGTCGATAAATCAGGAGCCGTCTAGCGTCCGTGGGTCGTTCGGGGCTTTGCCCCTTCGACCCACGGCTATGATTCGTCGGACCTTTCACGAGGTCCTTCTGTATGCGTCTGTCTATGATGCTTCTGATAGATCGCACATCCCTCCTAGAAGAGTGGAAGAAGCTGGTAGCGAGCTCTCGATACGAGAAAAAACTGACCTTTACGTCTCTATTTTTATGGTTTAACCGCAGGCTGAAAAGATACAGCGGGGGCACATCGTTTCACACAATGCGCCCCCGCTGACGTGTTGAGGGATGTTTATTTATCCTTGGATGATGATTTTCTTATTCATTCCATTGATGGTCACCATATACACGCCTGCCGGCAAGTGGTAGGTGTGAGTGTCCTGAAGGATTCCCGAGTGTATCGTTTTGCCATCTATAGAGTAGATGACCACTTCGCCCGGTTTCAAGGTGCTTATTGTGAGTTTGTTGCCATCGACGGTCAATTTGACCCCCGAATCTGAATCAGCCTTCAAGTCTTCTAAGCCACCCGTGTGATGGCCTACATAGACGGTAAAGGAAGCCTTTGACTCGCCTCTGTTGTAGAGCACAGAGACTTGATAGCCATATTTCCCATCAGGCAGGTCGTGGTCGATGTATGTTGTCTCGGTCACCAAGTCGCTGTTCAGTTTCAGCCCATTTCTGAAGATGTTGTAACCACTCACCTTTAAGGCGTAGAGGCCAGAAGTGTAGCTGATGTCATCGACTAAAATGCCAGTCTTTAACGATGCTGTATACCTGATGGCAAAGTATCTTGCATCGTCGGGTAGTGTGACGGAGACTTTTTCCCAATCGGCGGGAGCCTCTTTTTCGACGATTTTCTTAAACTGGTCAGGCTCTTGAGTCGTCGAGGAGTACATGATTTCATAGGTCTCGCCTGTAAAATTGGGGTCGATTCTTTGGATGTAGAAGCTCACATCGGTCCCTCCCTTCACTTCGGGCGAAATAAGGTAATCATTGTTGTATGGAGTGGCGTAGTCAATGATCACGTTGGCATACCATGAGATGAAGCACTGGTTGCCGCTACGTGGCTGCAGGTGAGGATAAGCCTCTGGGGTTACGCCCTCCAGCAGGCTCGGATTCCACACTTGGAAAGCCTGGTTTTTGCCCGCGTTAGGAAACTCGGGAAGGTTGGTCTGTCTTCCAGCGCCTAAGCCATCGCCGTCATAGGTGATCCAATCGCCGATGTTGTCGATGATAAAGGCGTCATAGCCCTCTACTCCCTCCTCTGTCACTTGGTCGACATTAGGAAGGGTGGGAGCGTCCCAACCTATAACAATGTCATTTTGATTGCTCTTGGCAGTCACATGCTCAACCCCAGGATACCATGAATCCTTGACTTTGGTATAGACGTGCCACGAGCGGTTGTTGTCCGGCTCCTGGTCGGCAGGGAATGCAATTTCGGCATAGTAGTCGCATTCTTCCCCGGCTTTGGTAGAATAGATGAAGGACGGAATTTCAATTTCCTTGATCTCACCAGGCGTGATGGGTTCTCCAGCCAGCGAGTTGACGAGGGTGCCATCCTGATAGAGATTGATCTTGTAGTCATCAACTTTCTTCAGCCCTCTATTGAAATATTTCACTGAGTAGTAACAAGTGTCGTTCACATAAGTCTCAGTTGGCCCATTCAATTCCGAGATTGCCAAGTCTTCTTCATATTGCTCGTCGATATGTATGTTGTCAACGTAGTAGTACATCCAATCGTTGTCGGTTGACCCTCTCAAGCCTATCTTGATGTGGCTGTAGTCTTTATACGGAGCCAATGGAATGCGGTGCTCCACCCAGCCATAGATTGGATAGGCTGCCGTAATCGTATCACTAACCACCTCGAACTCGCCATTCTCAGGGGCAACTTCAATCACGACTTTTGTTGCGTGATTGTCGCTCTCTACTGTTGAATCCAGCCAGTGGAACATGAAGAAGCTAAACATTGGATTTTGGGCTTCTTTCAGACAGATTGCGGGCGAAATGAGCCGGCTGTCGACTTCATTGTCGCGAGCGAAGTTGTAGAATTTCGTCATTCCACTATCTTGGTCTTGAGAGTAGACTCCGCTCTTCACATCGTCTCTGATGCAATCCCAGGAGAAATAGCCTTTTATCGCTTTAATCGTCCATGGGCTGATGTTGAATTGCGCATCTGGGAATGATTCGCTTACGGGGAAGTTATACGGTTTCCCGACCACAATGAAAATGGGTTCTTTTTCACTGCTGCCCGATTTCGTATCGGCTGTGACGGCATAATAGAATCCGTCTTGAGCGCCTGCGAGCTCTTTCTCAATTTGGCTATCGGTGTAGTTGAGCTCCTTCAGGTTGGTTGCGACCTGCACGTACTCTTTGGTCTCGAGTTTGCGCCACACAGAATAGGTAACTTCATCACGATTGAAGTAGCCGCCGTGTGCGCCTTTTTCGGGCTGTGCCCAAGTCAATTTCACGTGTAAATTGTTGTTGATGGTCATGACCTTCAAGTCACGCACGGGTTCTGAGATGTCGTGCCCAACCCAAACCTTACGCGACACAGGCAAGCCCTCTTTACCGTTTATGCGCGCCATAACCTGATAAGTGTATTCTCCATCTTGTGCAGGCTTGTCCACATAGTCAACCTGCTGCCCTGGCGAGACGGGAATCGTTGTCAGCAATTCATTGCCGCGATAAATCAGCATGTCGAATAGCTCAGGCATGTCATGCCCGTTCAATCGTAGCCTGGGGGCTTTGAAAGAGATTTTTGCCGACGCTTCGCCGTTTCTGGCAGGTATCACGCTCAAGTTTGCCACCGAATCGGGAAGAGCGGTTTCAATCCCTTTCTCTACCTTCACGTCGAATAGGTTGAAATAGAAGCTCTCGGGGTCGTTATAGTTATAGAATCCCACGTAATAGATGTTGTCCTTTGGCACTTTGATGGTGGCATGATACTCCGTTTCCCATGAGTCGTGAATGCCGTTGAGGTCGAGAAGCGTTTGATGGTCAGCGGGATTGGGAGATGTTCCGAGGGTAACTTTCAAGTTGGATGGAGCGCCCATATTGACATTGAAAGTGAGGTCGTACAGGTTTTTCGCATCCAGGTGGATGGCCGGAGTAATCAGCCAGTCGTTGCCTTGATGCTGCTTGTCAGAGCAATATTGCATCAGCTTTTCGTCTTCTTTCCAGAACCACATGCAGGTGTTGTCATGCCCGTCTTGGTCAACATCAATAAAGGTATATAACTGGTTGCACAATTCCCCGTTGCTGAAATTGTCGTAAAACGGCAGCTCATAGGCTCCCACCGACAGCACCTCGTTGGAGTAGGAGGTACCCCCATCGCCTTTGTCAGAGACCGAGGTCACGCTATATCGGTACTTTGCAGTGGCAGAGGGTATGTCTTCGGTGAAAGAGCTTGCCCCAACTTCTGTTTGCGCCACGGACACTCCGGTGTCGCTGCCGTCATATCGCATGATGTTATATCTCAATGAGGCTGGGTTGATGTAGCCATCGTGAAGCCCCTTTTGTGGCGCTTTCCATGTCAAGCTGGCTTTTTTGCCATTGATTGCCAATTGCACATCCAAGGGGGCTGCGGCAATATCTGTGCCGATATAGGTAGTGAGCGTCGATTTGCTGCTGCTTCCATGCTCGTTAGAGGCTTGAGCGTAGATTGTGTACAGGCTTTCTTGGTCAAACGACACGTTATCTTTTTCTACTTTTGCCCCAGGATGAACAGTTTCTTGCAGCAACACTTCATCTCCACAGAAGATGGTGACCTGCACATCATGGGTCAAGGCACTGCCGCTGGATGTCGTTTGCGGGGCCACGCACGATAATTTTCCAATGGTTGCCCCCGCCGATGCGGGTTCAAACTTCAATTCGGTGACCCTTGCCGGAGCTTGAGCATGAATGGAGTCTTTAAGGATGTAGAGACCTATCATTTCCTCAAGATTAGGCATGTCGTCAATTTTGTATGTCGTGGCCGTTTGGGTATTGACTTGATAGAGGCCCGACTTCTCCTCTTCCATATATGCCCAGTAGAGCAGGTTGGTGTTGGGGTCGAAAGTCAGTCCCTGTGCGTACTTTGGCGTCAGTCCTGTCTCGCCTATATATTCCGATTTTCCATTTGACTTGTCAATCGTGTAGAGCTGTCCCGTATCGGCGATGCCATAGAGGATCCCGGTGCTTGACGTAGCCAGGGCAATGTATGAGCGCTCTACGTCACACACTTTGGTAAACGACCCGTCAGCCGTGTTCAGTGTGCTCAGAGCCATTCCGCCTTCATTGGTGAAGGTGATTCCGTAGATCTTTCCTGATTCTGGGTCGTAGGATAGCGAGGAGGAGTAAGGCACATTGTTCCACTCGGTGGGTGGTGTGAAAATGTTCTCGACTTCCCAAGTGTCAGTTTTCACGACGGTGCAGGCAATGTACGCCACCATGCCAAATGCCTGTTCGACATTGAATAAGTAGTACTTATCACGGGCATAAACGGCAGCATTCGCCTTGAAAAGCTTGTCTACCTTGATGGGGTCGAACTCAAAACCGCTTTTTATCGGCAAGCTGTACATGCCGTAGTCGAGTTTGTCTTGAGTCCATTTTCGAGAAAACACCATGCAGCCGTAGAGTGCAGTGTTGTCTCCAATTGACTTGACTTGCGTGGGAGACATCGAGTGCTCTTTGCGTCCCGATAGCCACGGTGTGGCTTGGTCAGAAGCAGAAGAGGACAGTTGGCGCTGAAGCCCGGTAAACCTCGCCTCGTTGATTGACTGGCGAGTTGGGCTTGGAGGATTGATCACGCTCGATTGCTGTGCATACAGATGCTGCGAAATCAAAAGCAACATCAGTAATCTTAACCAAAGTTTCATAGACTGTTTCATAGACTAAAGGGTTAATAGATACAGAAAGACATTTTGACGAGATAGGCACACGTCGTGTTGCTTGGCTCAGTCAAAATGGTTACACTGGACGAAGTTATGGAAATGTTCCGTTCTTAGCAAGTTTTTAATGAGTTAATGTTGAAAAACTGTGGATTGATCTTGAATGTCTGTGGTCCTTATTTGACCTTTACGCCAAAAGCTTCGCATTTTTGCTCGCATTTGGATTTAGAAAGCAAATCGTCCCTACAACGGGTTACTGGTCTTGTCGTTCTACAACTCTAGTCCGACCCACAAGGGGTCGATAAATCAGGAGCCGTCTAGCGTCCGTGGGTCGTTCGGGGCTTTGCCCCTTCGACCCACGGCTATGATTCGTCGGACCTCTCACGAGGTCCTTCTGTATGCGTCTGATGGGTGGTGTTGTCGTGTTGATGTAGTTCGTGTAGGGGCGGACCCGCGTGTCCGCCCGCAGGGTATACAGCGCTCCAAGTTCCAACGAGGACGGGCGGACACGCAGGTCCGCCCCTACAAAGGGTTACACGTTTTGCTGTCCTACCACAACTAGTCGATAGCTTCATTACTGGGAGCTCCCTAAGCTACTCTCGGACACCAACCAAACCAAGTCGAGACCATTAATAATCTATGCTACAGTCTCAAATGTAGCTTGTGTGGAAGCTCACCAGAATGAAGTCTTTTCGGGGCAAGAGTTTTGACGCTAGTCGTCTCGCCTTAACGAGGACTTAAGATCCAACGCGAAAGTGACAAAAACAGAGATACCTCACCACATCACGTGACGATTAGTGTAGGGACGCACGGATAGTGTTTAGTCGGAGGGCGTCCGTTGTCGTTACAATCACGACGTTGCAATATTTGACGAAATAACCTTTGACGGGGACGGACGCACAGGTCGTGCGTCCCTACTGGGCACGTAACGAATTTTACACGTAACGCTGTGACACCCCGGACGCACATAATAAAACAGAGACACCTCACCACATCACGTGACGATTAGTGTAGGGACGCACG
>UQDF01000008.1 GCA_900539765.1 uncultured Porphyromonas sp.
ATGAAGTTTTTTTCCTACATTTGTAAGTGTGTTGCACTTGACACTGGAATGTGCGCTAGATAAAGCTCTAACCTCTAATTCAGTACCTTTGCAGCGACTAACGGCGGGAGTGGGGTGTGAACTGACGCTCGGGGATCGCCTGCTTAGTACTCGCCTTAGCAACGTATAGCAAACTACTTATGACCTATTTACGTCGATATGACTTTGCAGTAGGGCTACTGGCTCTCCTACTGATGATGCTCGCCACGCCACTGAGCGGGCTAGCACAAAAGCAAGCACCACGGCAAGCGCAGAGCAAGTTCACGATCAATGGCTTCGTTCATGATGCACAGAGTGGTGAGACGCTGATCGCCGCCAATGTGATGGAGCTCAATAGCCGCACAGGTGCCGTAACGAACGAGTTCGGTCACTACTCGCTGACACTCCCAGCAGGGGAGGTGCTCCTGCAGTTTTCCTACGTCGGCTATCAGAGCGACACGATACGTCCTCAGCTTCGTCTGCACTACCATGCATAGTAAAGTCTCCTGAGTGTACCACGACGTCTGCCGCAGGCAAATCCCGCAGTCGCCTGTGATAGCCGTGCGTATCAGATAGATGTAGTATCCTCATTGTCATTACTAGTACGTGAGAGTTACTTCAAGAGACCCTTTTACCTTGACTGAATTATGTAAAGCTAGACGATAGGTTAGTCTCAGGTTCATTAAGAGTCGGTAGAGGTACTGCTATTCGATAAAATCCGAGCAAGTGTCTGTCTTCATCCTCCATCAAGAGCTCTTCCAAGCTCTTATCTTTGAAAGGATTCTGCGCTTCCCTTTCCTTAGGATAGATAACAATACAAGGGATTACCTCACTGGCTGGAAGCCGAAAAAGCTTTCGATCTCGAGCATATCCAGCTAATTGCCTTGCAATAGCTACGTCAATACCTCCCTGCTGAAAGCGTGGTATATACTTGGTATCCATAACGAGTTTGGGATCATAACAGATAAAGTCCGGATAGCCCGTATAGCCCTTGGCTTGATACTTAATCTTCTCCCCATAGGCCTCTCGTAATAGTCCTAACACGTAATGCTCATACAGCAACGACATATCTAGCCAAAAGACAGGGCAAGGGCTCTCCGCAGCAGGACGGATACTCGTGATGCTATAATCACACCATCTCAAGATCATCTGAGCAATCTGTACAGCCTCTTCATACCCTCGGAAGAGTTTATGACGCTTCATGCTTTTGATCTCCCACACCTCTATCTGGTCACTGACATCACAAAAGGCTGAGATACATTGATTGATTGCATGATGTAGAGCGTGTAGGCTTTTGTTTTCTTGTGCGATCTGAGCTATAATCTGACGAGAGAAGAGCAGAGCTTTCTTGATCAAGCGATTCTCTGGCGTATCTGCAGAGTACTCTTGGTATTTGCAATACACCCTTTCGCAACGCTTACGCATCACATTGTAGTACTCGTTTTGGGAGATAGCGATGCGTCCTCTCACCTTCTTCAGATTGTTCTCTCGTGACACATAGCTCTTTTTTAGTCCACGCTTGATGATCTCCCGTACCAGGGATATGAAGTGAACTATAATCAACGGACTCAGCACAGAGTTGAGTTCGGGAGCTTCAATCCGAGGTTGCTCTAGGTCGACACCATAAATCTTAGATAGCTCCTTCGACTCTATGCCACTATTAAGACATGTGGCAAGCATCTTGAGGTAGTCTATCTTGTCACACCCACCCTTGGGTGTAATAACTAGAGGAGTCGATTCAATCCATTGAGCCCCTATCACATAAGAGGCATAATAGCCCTCCCCAGAAGACTCTTCATCGGAAGAGTTTATTGGGAAAGCACCACCCCACTGCCAGCGAAAGAACCACCTATCTAAGCCTTCCGACTGTGCAGGTAGCCGCATACCCTCTTGCCAAACAGGCAGAGAGATCTCTAGGGGGATTAGCTCATGCTCCTGTACTTGTATTAGCTTTGGCATTACTCTACTAAGTCCTCACTATCTTCTGACAGCTTAGTCAGATAGCACTTCGCATCCATCCAGCTACTGAAGTAGTGCTCATCGTCTTTCTTGCCTCTCAAGATACCATCCTTGATGTATTCCTTGATCAGAGGCACCACTTCATAGCGCATCTTGAGCCGGAGCGACTCGATATCATCTGCCATAAAGTAGCTGTGTCCTATCATCAAGTCTTCAAGCTCAAAGTCGCCACTCTTGTGTTGATAAATAAATGAATTCTGATCATCTCTAGACTTGCCATTTATCTCCTCAAAGAGAGATATAGCGAGGTCTCGCACAGACTCATCAACGTGCGTCCTAATAACCTCAGCACTAGCCTCCAGCGTGACGAAGGCGAAACGACGACGTACCGCATAATCAATACTACCCGTAGAGCGGTCCGTCGTATTCATCGTGCCAATGATGTAGAGATTGGCAGGAACAGCGAAGGACTCCTTAGAGTATGGTAGCGTCAAGCGGATGTGATGGTCACCGCCTCCGCTACGCTTATCTGCCTCTAGCAAGGTAATCAACTCTCCAAATATCTTAGACACATTACCTCGATTGATCTCATCGATAATAAGGACGTATGGCTTACTAGATATTTGATTCTCTAGTTGATACTCTCTCTTTACAGCATTGATAAAAGCGGCCGCATAGCTTGGCCAGTTGTTTTCTTTACCGTCACCGATTGCTTGGAGCTTGACCTTTTCGATATTGAGTGGAGAGGGCGAATAGTCCTCCTCTTTTTCACTCTGTGAGAATGCACTGCGCGAACTAATTGTTTTATTACCCTCTTTCCACCAGACGTTCAGTTGTGACTTGCCCGTGAGCGTTGGGATCGTTTTTCGATTCTCATATCCCTTGATTGACTCCAGATAAGTATCTATACAAGAGATGATGTCAGCACCTTCTTTCATTTGAGCCCTTTGGCAGAGACTCTTGAAGAGCCCATCCTCCACTTCGTACGTGATACCACCCCCATCTTCACTGACTACAGGTTTAAGCCCCTCGACAAAGTCTTCATAATCCATCGACTGGTGAAAGGTGCAAAAAGCTATCTGCCCCTCATCTTGTAGTCTCTCATACTCCGCCATCACCTTGCTGTGGTCTGAGAAATCGGCAAAGTCTTTGTTGCACAAACGCACAGCGATGGAGGCTGTCGTATAAGTCTTGCCAGTCCCTGGCGCCCCCTGCAAAATGATATTTTTCTTTAGCTCTAGGACTCGCACATAGTTGTCTATCTCTTCTTTCATCTTCAGTTTTGATATGATTTTGTCAATATACTTCCACTGATTAGTTCTGGAACCACAACTGCTTAATGTACCCTGGCTAAACAGTTTCTTATTTGTTGGCTGATCTTCGTCAGATATGTAACCAAGTACAGCTACATTCCTATAGTTGATATGCAAGAACCTTTTCTCAAGCTCATCATCTGTATAGGCCTCACTCGTTATCTTACACAGAGCTATCATTTGACCTCCTTTTCTAACCATTAGAATGGTTCCAATAGGTAGACTTTTAAAGTAGTCACATTGCCTATTTTCCCACTCTCCTGTCCCAATGACAGGTTGTGGAAGTGACAGCATCTTTTTGGGGTCAACTCTTATCGGCTGTTTAGGACCCCACGGTTTGTCCATTTGAATATGCCAATGACGGTCTGAGTAGTCGTTCATATCTTGGTTTAGGTTAGTTGTCAAGGTTACTGTCGTGTAGCTTTCGAATGAGTTTGTCGATATACCTCCACTGATCAGTCCAGGGAGCACAACTATTTAATGTGCCCTGGCTAAACAGATGCTTACTTGTTGGCTGATCTTCGTCAGATATGTAACCAAGTACAGCTACATTCCGATAGTTGATATGCAAGAACCTTTTCTCAAGTTCATCATCTGTATAGGCCTCACTCGTTATCTTACACAGAGCGATCATTTGACCTCCTCTTCTAACCATTAGAATGGTTCCAATGGGTAGACTTTTAAAGTAGTCACATTGCCTATTTTCCCACTCTCCTATCCCAATGACAGGCTGTGGAAGAGATAACATCTCTGTGGGGTCAATTTCAGTTCCATCTTTACCTTCTGGCAGATGCATTTGAATATGCCAGTACTTGTCTGAGTAGTAGTTCATATCTTGTTCTAGTTTAGATTAGTTGTCAAAGTTACTGTCGTGTAGCTCTCGTAGGTAGAGGCGGGCGCACATCTCGGCGTCGTCGCCTGCGCGGTGGTGCGTTCCCTCGGGGATGGATAGTTGCTCGCAGAGGTAGGCGAGCGTATTGCAGCCGTAGTCGTAGATCTGGCGAGCACGGCGTAGCGAGCAGTCCCACTGCAGCTCGGGTAGTGTGAGCTCGTAGAGCTCTGCAGTCTGCTCCAGGCAACTTCGATCAAACGAGACATTGTGCGCGACCATCAAGGCACCCTCGCCTATGTATTGCGCGGCTATCTCTTGCCACACCTCGGCAAACGATGGCGCCAGCTCCGTATCCTCCGGACGGATGCCATGGCACTGCATGTTCCAATAG
This sequence comes from uncultured Porphyromonas sp., assembly GCA_900539765.1. Taxonomy (GTDB): domain Bacteria; phylum Bacteroidota; class Bacteroidia; order Bacteroidales; family Porphyromonadaceae; genus Porphyromonas. The sequence goes on from UQDF01000008.1 coordinate 4,514, forward strand.
CTGTATCGGTTGCCCTCAGGCTGCACCAGCCAGGAGCGTGTCCCAGCAATCTCGCCATAGCGTACCACACAGATCCCCACCTCACAGATGGAGGTGCGCTGTCCCGTGGCGGTCTCAAAGTCTATCGCTATAAAGTCTAATCTGTTCATCACGCTTCTGTTGTTGGCTCGTAGTATGCCATAAGGTTCTTGGCAAAGTTATACATTTCCTCTCGTACGGACTGAGGCTCCAACACCTCAATCTGATCGCCCATTGCTAATAGAGCTTGATAAAGATCATACGTAGGACAGACCTCCAGCTCAAAACAAGCCACACCCTCCACCTCTGAGGGTAGCTCTCTCTGCGACTCATGTATCGGTAGCGTGCGAAGGTAGTCCGCTCCATGATCATAGGCATTGAGCAGCAAACGCACAGGCTCCTCCTCGGAGTGAATCACCCCACAACAGCCTCGGTAGTAAGCCTCTATGTCAAAAGACTCATCCATCACAAAGCTCTCCTCAAGCGGTTCGCACGCTAAGATGCGATCTAGGGCATAGACTAGATAGACATCCTTGGGGCGCGAACCCCCGTCCTCAGCATTGAGCTCTACATTGCGAGCTGAGTAGTAAGGGCTACGAGCCAAGAGGTACCATCTGCGGTTCGCCACCTTGAGGTAGTAAGGCTCCGCCTCGAAGCTGTAAGCCTCGGGTCTGCCAAACGCTTGGTAAGTCATCTGGATAACCTTGCCGTGACGCATCGCCTCGGCAATCACGTTGAGCCACTTACGCCCAGAGGGCACATGCTCGAAGAGAATTCGCCCCTGGAGCTTGCTGTCGGCTTGTATCTGATTCATCGCCGTGTAGGAGTCTATGAGCCAGCTGCGCAGGTTGTCCTGCTCCAGCTCCTCAGGATTGTCAATGTAGTAGCGGTAACCATCTTGGGGGTCACATAAGATATCCACCTGAAAGATGTCTAGGATCGCCGCCCGATGATTGTGAAAGGTGCGCTTCGGCAGGGGCTCCTCGTAACTCAGCCCGCTATCCACCCAGTGGCGACTAATCTCCTCAAAGGTCAGTCGTCCGTACTGGCGAAATTGCTCGATCAGCCAGACATATCGTCCGAATTTGTTTGCCATACAACTATTAGTCTCTTTCTCTAAGGGCAAAGATACAACATTGCCTCTGCCAAACCGTGGCACAGTGCACCACACAGCTACTCCTTCTTGTCGCTCTCTGAGGGTAGTCGCTTGGAGAGTTCATCGACCTGCTTCTGTAGCTTGTTTACAGCACTGAGTATATCTCTGTGAGTCTCCTCATGCTCGTAGACCTCTACCGTTGTTGCGGTGATCACGCCAGCCACAAGGCTCAGCAAGATGTACGAAGCAATCAGTATGTAACTGACGAAATAGAGCCAAGCCAGCGGATGAACACTCATAATAGGACGAGCAACAAGCGATGCCCAAGACTCTAGCGACATCACTTGAAATAGCGTAAAGAGCGAACGACTTAAAGAGCCAAAGTACTCAGGAGCCGTCGCACCATAGCTGTCCATTCCTATGATCGCATAGATAAGCAGTGTCATCCCAAAGAAGCCACTAGACCAAGCTACACGAGGCAACGACTTAACCATCGCCTCTGAGAAGAGACGCATGTGCCTATTGATCGAAAAGATGCGGAGCATGCGGATCAGTCGCACTAGTCGCAGTGTTCTCAGCGAGATCAAGCTCGGCATCAAGCTCACCGCACAAACTGTCGTGACAACGAGATCAAAGACATCCCCAGGCGTACGCCAGAAGTTGCGCTTGTAGTACATACGCACCCCCAGTTCTAAGAAGAGTACCACTAGGCTAATGTCAAGAAAGATCTCGATCCACTTCGTCATCTGTGGCGAGGTCTCATTATTTAGCAATATGACGATGCAGACGACATTGGATATAATTACCAAGTCTGCTATCCAATCAAACACATAAAGTAGCTTAGCTATCTTTCTGAGCTTCGATGGAGTCATCTGCTTTGTACTCTTCTTTTTCATAAGCATCCCTGATTACAGCAAGGTTATTGACAAGAAGAAGTAAGCAAAAAGGTCAGAACGAATTATATACAATCCATTCTGACCTTTTCCATACTCCTTAACTGCGTTTATGCCAAGTACGCCCTTCGTTGGTAGAGTAGAAAAGCCCCTTCTCGCAAGTTGCTAGGATCTCTTTTCCGTTATCCGTTAGATCCTCAATGTTGCCTTGATTGGACATGGTCTTATAGCGTCTGTGCCAAGTTCTTCCGTCATTAGTGGAGTACTCAAGGACTCTAGGGTCTTTTGGGCTAATTCGGATTAGCTCCTTAGTGCGATTGATCATCTGTGACATAGTGTTTTGTTTGTTTGTTGGCTCTCTATGGTTGTAGGGAGAGCACGTGTCCTACGTTTTGATTTCTATTCGATGAGCTACATAAACAAAAAGAAGCGTGGAACTGCTGTGCCACGTTCTAAGTCGGAGGTCGTAGGATACCTTGATTCAGAGATACGTTGATAGCAGCCCACGCCCTTTGCGTGGAAACCACTATGCCTACTCTCCGAATAAGTCTTGAATTTCCTACGTTCCCGACTTCGAGATAAGCACAATCGCTTCGTATGTTTGATGTGACAGTGAGGAGGATAGCCCCCCCCAACTGCGCCACTAAGGTACAACCTTTTACCGAAACATACAATAGCGTGACGAGCGTGGGCTGCACACTGTTGAGACTGTTGCATAAAGGCGAATCGCTGTGTTGCTTTCGGGATTCGGCTTCGGTCACATACGGAGGTATGCTCCCTTCAGACCTCACCCTCAGCGCCTTGCGCTTCATCCTTTCTGCAAAATCTAGACAATCTCGCTTGCAAGATTGTGAGACTGTTGACTTTTGCAACAGTCTCCTTTTGCTTGTCGCATAGAGGCTAAGACTCTAGCCTCTAACTTCTAACATCTAATCTCTAGCGAGCTACAGCGAGCTACGCCTCTCCGCAGGCGATCTGGCGACGTAGTGCTTTCCCGCGCTGCTCCGTGATGGTGAACCATAGCTGAGACTCTTCCAGCTCATCTGCAGGGATGCGGCTAGCGTAGCGCTCTAGGAATTCATAGCTGTACAGACGCGATACCCCAAGGTCGTTATCCCTCCACCTACAGTGGTCTATCAGCTCGGCCCAGTTCCACTTGTCGATGAAGCGATCTATCGTATCATAGTCCAGTGGTATGGAGAGATTCTTAGATAGTTTATCCCAGTCCCAGTAGTCTGCAAACCGCTCCAAGCAGGCTACTGTTAGAATGGTGTCGCAATCAGCCCGAGAGAGATTCGCCCAGGTTATCCAATCCTTGAACTCCTCAAGCATCTCGGGTGTCCACAGGATCTCGTGGTTGCTAGAGACGGATTCCCAGTCTAGCTTCTTACCATACTTCCTGAGGGTCTCTAATGTCCAGGGGAACGCCAGTGAGAGATCTCTCCAAGCAGCTTCGTCCAGCTGCTTCTTTAGTAAGTCATTTATATCCATAGTTCTTTATCTGATTTGTTGAACACAGTGCAAAGATACACCGCAGGGTATGCCATATTGAAGCACAGGGTAGAAGAATCTCTCGACTTCCTCAGAGGTTCCGACAGTTTCATAGGTAAGAAACTCTAGTTTCATACGGATGAAACTACAGTGCCATAGGTAGGCTAATTTCTATTTTGAGGAGGTGGAAGAGATTTAGGCTAGCGCATTTTACGTCACTGAGACGATAAAACAGAATATCCACGTGGAGATTTGACGTTTCCCACGTGGATATTTTTGATTCTCTACGTGGGGGTGAATCATTTCCTCCGAAGTTTCATTTGATTCCTCCGAAGTTTTATTTCTCGCCCACGTGGAGAATGTTTCTTCCTCACGTGGCGGTTTGAGAATCTCCACGTACGCATCAAAGCGAGACGTGGAGCCCTTTGTAGGGACGCTCGGTCTGAGCGTCCGTTGTAGTACTGCAAGACGAGTATTGATGCTGTAACCTTTGACACAACGGACGCTCAGACCGAGTGTCCCTACAAAGGGCTACTGGTCTCTAACTTCTAATCTCTAATATCTAATCTCTAACCTCTAATTCAGTACCTTTGCAGCGACTAACGGCGGGAGAGGGTCGTAAACTGACGCCCGGGGATTGCCCGTTAAATGCTCATTGAGCACCTGCCTTAGCAACGTATAGCAAACTACTTATGACCTATTTACGTCGATATGACTTTACCGTGGGGCTACTGGCTCTCCTACTGATGATGCTCGCCACGCCGCTGAGCGGGCTAGCACAAAAGCAAGCACCACGGCAGGCGCAGAGCAAGTTCACGATCAATGGCTTCGTGCATGATGCGCAGAGTGGTGAGACGCTGATCGCCGCCAATGTGATGGAGCTCAACAGCCGCACAGGTGCCGTGACGAACGAGTTCGGCCACTACTCGCTGACGCTCCCAGCGGGAGAGGTGCTCCTGCAGTTTTCCTACGTAGGCTATCAGAGCGATACGATACGTCTGCAGCTCTCGTCCGATACGACACTCTCGGCTTCGCTCATCGAGGGGCAACTACTTGGCGAGGTGGTCGTCGTGGGTAGTCCGAACCCCTCGGGTGTCGGGACGGCAACGATCGGGGCGCAGCATATATCAGCGAGCGAGATCAAGCGACTACCCGCTTTCTTTGGCGAGCAGGATGTAATCAAGGCGCTGCAGCTACTACCTGGCGTGCAGAGCGGTTCGGAGGGTTCGTCGGGACTCTTCGTGCGTGGTGGTGACCCCGACCAAAACTTGATCCTCATGGACGGCATCTCGCTCTACAATCCGAATCATATGCTGGGAGCTTTCTCGACCTTCAACCCCGATGCGGTCAAGTCGGTGACGCTGTACAAAGGCACCTTCCCCGCTCGTTACGGAGGGCGTCTCTCGTCGGTCGTGGACGTGCGTCTCAAGGATGGCGACATGCAGGAGTACCACGGCAATGTGAGCGTAGGACTCATCTCTTCCAAGGTCAATGTGGAGGGTCCGATTGTCAAGGATCGTACCACTTTCAACTTCTCGGCACGGCGCACCTACCTAGACCTGCTGGCTGCGATAGCCCTGGCGATACGTAATCGCCAGGAGGGTGAGGATGGCGAGAAGGTGAAGGGCGGATATAACTTCCACGACCTGAACCTGAAGGTGACGCATCGCTTCTCAGATAGGGACCAGCTGTACCTCTTCGGCTATTACGGCAATGACCGTGTCTGGACGCATTATACTAGTGGAGATGACAAGCAGCAGATGTCTTGGCTGTGGGGCAATGCGATGGGTTCGCTGCGGTGGAACCATCTCATCAACGGGCAACTCTTTCTCAATACCACTGCCTCCTATACGCAGTACCGCTCTAGGCTACGTATGAAGATGCAAGAGGACCAGGATCAGCCACCCGTGGCGATGAACTACGACTCGGGTATCCGTGACTGGCTCCTGACGAGCGAACTGCACTACTCGCCTGTCGAGCAGCATCAGTTGCTCTTAGGTGCGAACTACACCTTCCACACCTTTCGCCCTGAGATGACTTCGGTAAAGGTTAACGGCAAGGACCTTAACGACTTTAGTGGGACGGACTTCGATGTCTTCGGAAGCAATCCTAAGATCTACGCCCACGAAGCTTCGCTCTATGCTGAGGATGAGATGAAGCTGGGGGATAAGTGGTCCTTTAATGCGGGGCTGCGCTACAGCTTCTACTATGTGCGTGGCAAGGACTATCACAATGTGGAGCCGCGTGTGAGTGCTGCTTGGCGCATCACGCCTGCTCTGACGGCCAAGGTGGGCTACGCCCTGATGACGCAGCATGTGCACCTCCTGACGAACAATAGTCTGAGCCTGCCTACGGATCTGTGGGTACCCTCGACGGACCGCATCAAGCCGATGCACGTACACCACTTTACGGCGGGGCTATTCCTCCATGTGCCTCAGTGGGGCGACTTCTCGGTAGAGGGCTACTACAAGCCTCTGAGCAATGTACTGGAGTACAAGGAGGGCTCCTTCTTCTATGGGGTCTCGACAAACTGGGAGCAGATGGTCGCCATGGGGCGTGGCACGGCTTACGGCCTGGAGCTGCTCTGGCAGCGTAAGGTGGGCAAGCTGACCGGCTGGGTGAGCTACGCTTGGGCGCGCACATGGCGCACTTTCGACCAGCCAGGCGAGGAGCTTAACTTCGGGCGCACCTTCCCCGCTAAGTATGACCGCATTCACGACTTTAAGATCACTGCGATGTATCAACTGAGCAAGAGTTGGGATTTTGCTGCCACTTGGGTCTTTGCCTCGGGCCAGACGGGTACCATCGCAACGCACGAGTACGATGGGATGAGAGATCCACTAGCTCCATCGATGTATGGAGCTGCGGGGACGCTCAACCATGTGGCTGAGCGCAATAACTACCGCTTCAAGCCTTACCACCGACTGGATCTCAGTGTCACCTACACGAAGCATCACAAGCGGGGCAAGAGCTTGTGGAACCTCAGCGTCTACAACGTCTACAATAATATGAACCCCTTCCTGGTCACTCCTGTGAGCGAGAAGACGGGCGACAACTCTTACCGCACTGTCTTGCAGCAGGTGACCATCTTCCCGATCCTGCCCAACATCAGCTACACCTACTCCTTTTAGCCTGAGATCAATAAGACCACTATGAGACCTATACAATATATACAGTTGGCCGGCAGCGCACTACTCATCACGCTCCTCGCAGCCTGTCAGACGACGGTACCCCTCGACCTAGGCGACAACACGCCGCGCATCGTCATCAATGCGGTCGCCACGGAGCAGCAAGGCATCGACATATCGCTCTCCGAGAGCAAGCCAACGGGTGTTGCTTCGCCCAGTACGAATGTTTACTACCCCTACTACCATCCCGACTGCCCCTATCGTATGACGCTCAGAGTCAACGACCAGCTCATACCGCTCGGCGAGGTAGCGCAATACAAGCCACAGACGGGCGACCGCATAGCCATCTCGGTGGAGAAGTCGGGACTCAAGGCAGCTTCAGCCGTTACCACCGTACCCGCACAGCCTCAGCTCGGCACCGTAGAGGTCAAGATGCTGGACAAGAGCCGTCGCACCTCGTGGATGAGCAACGCTTCAAGCGTAAGGCTGCAAAAAGGACAGTACCTAGAGGTACAAGACTACGAACTATCCATCCCGCTCCAAGGCATCACCAAGGATAGCTACTATCGTATCATCGTAGAGCGGCAAGCAGTGATGCGGGGAGAGGGCATCCAACCAGAGGAATACAGATGGTCTCAAGAGCAGATGCAGGACCCAAGCCTGGCAAAGTTTAGCAGTGGCGACCTGATCTTCGAGTCGGCCAATGCCTATCCGATGAACTTACTTGCTGGCTCTAACGTCTCGACAAGCGACTACACGCTCAGGACGACGCTTTCCTTTGCCACGCGGGTCTGCAATGCCGATGGCTCCACAGATGAGTCAGAGACTACGAGCAACGTCTCGGACTATGTCGCTCTGCGTGTCACCGTTTATGCGATCACGGGTGACCTCTATCACTACTGGCAGACGGTTACCTCAGACAGATACAACAGTATGAGTGAGACGGGTCTCTCGGAGCCTATCCTCATCTACAACAACATCCACGATGGTCTTGGTATACTGGGTAGCATGGCTGCGGCTCAGCGACAAGACCTTCGGATCGTAACACACTAATGCTGTAAGAGAGTTATGACACAAGAGACTATGCAGATGCTCCCCGAGTGGGTGTCACAAGATGCTATCCTCCTCGCCTGGCCACACAGCCAGAGCGACTGGGCACCGATCCTACACGAGGTACAGCGCACCTACTGCGACATCATCGAGCAGGTGACACGCTTCGAACCGGTCGTGCTACTCGTACCAGAAGATCCCGACGAGTACGCTGCTCTGCCGTCGGAGCTACGTAAGCGTTGCCTACTCGTGCCCTGTCCGACCAACGATACATGGTGCCGTGACTATGGTCCTCTGGCTCTCCAGAGTCCCAGCGGAGCGCGTGGCATCGTAGACTTTACTTTCAACGCTTGGGGCGGTAAGTTTGGCGCAACGCTTGACAATCAAGTGGTGCGTCATCTTGTCTCTGACAAGCTCTTTGCATCAGAGGTCGTATACTTAGACGCTTTGGACCTGACCTTCGAGGGGGGAGCCTTGGAGTGCAATGGCGAGGGCTTCCTCCTAACTACCAAGTCCTGCATAGAAGACTCGCACCGCAACGCACACCTCTACGAAGCACCCTATATATATAAGGAGTTGCTAGCGCGTCTCGGACTGACCGACTACTGCTCTCTCGAGGTGGCTCCGCTACCAGGCGACGACACCGATGGGCATATAGACACGATCGCACGCTTCGTCGATCCCGACACTATTATATATGTCTCTCCGAGCGACCCCACGGCGCAGAGCTTCGCCGCTTTGACAGAGCTAGAGCGTCAGCTACAGGAGTTAGCCCGTCAGCGTCCCGCCTTGCGACTGATCGCTCTGCCCGACGTGGGCGACTACCCCTCACGCTATGAGGCGGACTGTCTCATACCAGCCACCTATGCGAACTTCCTCCTCGTCAACGGCGCACTCCTGCTCCCCATCTACGGGCGCCACACCGACAGCGAGGCTCAGCGCATACTCCAGCACGCACTGCCTCACCTCGAGGTCGTACCGATCGACTGCTCCATACTGCTCGAGCAGCACGGCAGCCTGCACTGCATCTCTATGCAGATACCGCAAGGCTTCCTCAACCCTTCACTTCTAAACACCATAACAACATGAAAGTAGGTATCATACAGCAGCACAACAGTGCTGACCATACGGACAATATCCATCGCCTCCAAGAGCGCATACGCCAGCTAGCCCACGAGGGTGCCGAGCTGATTGTGCTACAGGAGCTACACAACGGACTGTACTTCTGCCAGACAGAAGATGTCGCACTCTTTGACCAAGCGGAGACAATCCCTGGCCCCTCGACAGAAAGCTTCGGAGCCTTAGCTCGTGAACTGGGTGTGGTGATCGTCCTCTCACTCTTTGAGAAGCGCGCCACAGGCCTCTACCACAACACCGCCGTAGTGCTAGAGCGTGACGGCTCCATAGCGGGTCGCTACCGCAAGATGCACATACCAGACGACCCCGCCTACTACGAGAAGTTTTACTTCACCCCAGGTGACCTAGGCTTCGAGCCGATCGACACCTCCGTGGGTCGTCTCGGCATCCTCATCTGCTGGGATCAGTGGTACCCCGAGGCTGCACGGCTTATGGCGCTCAAGGGTGCCGAGCTACTCATCTACCCGACCGCTATCGGCACTGCTGCTTACGACACGCCCGACGAGCAGCAGCGACAGATCGATGCGTGGCAACTGGTGCAGCGTGGTCATGCCGTCGCCAACAACCTCCCCGTCATTGCGGTGAACCGTGTCGGCTACGAGCCAGACCCCTCAGGCGTCACCGAGGGGATACAGTTTTGGGGTCATAGCTTCGTCACGGGTCAGCAGGGCGAGATGCTCTGCGATCTAAGCCAAACGGAGGAGGCGGGTGCTGTCGTAGAGCTCGACCTAGAGCGCACCGAGCTAGTCCGACGCTGGTGGCCTTACCTGCGTGATCGGCGCATAGACAGCTACGGAGAGATCACCCGTCGCTACATCGATTGACCCTTTTGTTAAGGTCAAAAGCACAAAAAGGTGATTTATTCCTCCGAAACTGCTAACTTTGCAGGCAATAGCTCATTTCACATAGAATAGATAACTACATAAAACGAATTGATATAGTATGGCATTGAAAGAATCTGGGTCACAAGGCTCTCACCACTCTGAGGAGATCGTGTCTCGTAGCGAGCAGTTCATTGAGAAGTACAGCAAGACCATCATATGGTGCGTGCTGGGCGTCATCGTGCTAGGTGTGGCCATCTGGCTCTACATAGACAAGGTGGTCAAGCCTCGTGGCGACAAGGCAGCAGCACAGTTATACATTGCCGAGGAGCAGTTTATGGCAGGTGCTGATAGTGCAGCGCTCAACGCTCCCGCAGCTGGAGCTATGGGTCTCCTAGAGATCGCTGACAAGTATAGCAGCACCGATGCTGGCAAGCTGGCTCACGCCTATGCTGGTATCATCTACTACGACGAGGGCAAGTACGAGGAGGCTATCCGTGAGCTCAAAGAGTTTAAGGCTAAGGAGAAGATGGTCGCTCCCTCTATCACCCGTCTCATCGGAGACTGCTACGTAGAGCTAGGGCAGTACGACAAGGCTGCTAAGTACTTTATGGACGCAGCCAAGGCTGCCGACAACCCCGTCATCTCGCCCAGCTGTCTCATCAAGGCAGGGCATGTCTACGAGGAGCTAGGTCAGTACGACAAGGCACTCAAGGCTTACAAAGAGATCCAGGACAAGTACTACACAGCTCCTGAGTCTGAGAGCATCGAGTCCTCCATCGTCCGTGTAGAGGCTCAACTTAAGAAGTAGATTCTTAGAAATTAGAAGTTAGAGACACTAGTATCACTAGTGGCACTAGATCCACTAGAGGCACTAGTGCCACTAGCCCTTACAACTACCCCACTTCCCATGTCTTCACAACTCCACAGTCAGCAGACACCGGCTCACTACACGCTCCAGCACAGACGCACCGCAGACGTACATCGCATCGCTGTCGTCTACTCGGAGTGGAACGCTGAGATCACGCACGCTCTCCGTGACGGAGCTGTATCGACACTCCTAGAGTGCGGACTAGAGCGCCAGCAGATCGAGACCTTCTCCGTGCCAGGGGCTTTCGAGCTCACCTATACGGCGACACTACTCAGTGAGGCGACCCAGCCCTACGATGCTATCATCATCATCGGCTGCGTCATACGTGGCGAGACTTCGCACTACGACCTCATCTGCAACAGCGTCACCGAGGGGGCTACCGAGCTCAACCTCCGTGGCAAGGCACCCGTCATCTTCGGACTCGTCACTGTCGAAAACATCGAGCAGGCTCGTGCTCGCTCTGGCGGTGCCGTAGGAAACAAAGGATCTGAGTGCGCCATCGCTGCGCTCCAGATGATCGACATCAGAGCTGCGATACAAGGGTAACGCCCTAACCTATATTACGACACAGTTATTACGACACAGTCCCTAGTGCTATCTCTAGCGCTAGGGACTGTGATCATTTTAGGGCGTGGAATGTATCGCTTGCATCGCACTCTTTCGTAGCACATACAAGGTCTAGGAGTAGTCCCTCTCTTGGAATTCTCCAGTTCCAGGGGAGGGATTTTTTGATCCCTACCTAGGGAATCGTAAATCCCCACGTAGGAATTGCGAAATGGACACGTGGAAAAAGAAAATCCTGCACGTGGGCGAGGAAAATTTCTTCGGAAGAATCAAATGATACTTCGGAGGAAATGATTCACGCCTACGTGGAGATTTAAAACGAGTGTCAGATGTGTAGCTCTTACATCGTTGCTACGTCATCTAATAAGTCATAAGCGGTCGTGGCTTAGTTGTTGCTTAGCGACTGCTCTGGAGCTTGTAGTAGTGTGCTCTCTGGGGCTGAGCTGCCATCGTCTTGTACTGCTCGAAGGCTAGGCGACGCATCTGGCTAGCGGACTCTGATTGCTGCTTCTCAAAGATCTGGATGAATGTGACTCCCTCTCTGATGAAGATCTGGCAAAAGATCTTTCCTGAAGCATCCCAACCGTACGCATAGCCCTTGTCAGCGTGAGCCTCAAACTTATTCCCATAGCCATTTGTCGTGAACCACTCCTTGAGCTTAGGATCGGCAAAGTCTTTCGGGCTCTTGATGACGTTTACGATACTATTTATGAACTTAGTCCCTCCATTGCCAGTGGAGACATAATATACGAGCTGGAAGTTTGACTCAGGGATAGCCTCTTGTTTGGTCTCGAAAAGTAGGTTCTTGTACTCCTCGTTTGACTTGTCAGCAGCAAAGTCTCGGAAACCAAGATTTGCCTCGAACTCCTTGATCTTTGTGGCATCACCGGTGATGAATGTCGCATAGTCGGGGAAGTCTTTGACCGTCGGTAGGATAGGATGCGCTGTGGGGAGATCCCTCTTCTGTAGGAACTCGATGAAGAGCGTGGACTGCAACTCACTATTGGGATAATCATAGAGCGTCACTTGGACGTTTGAGTCATCGCTCTTGACACCAGTCTTGTAGGGAGTGCCGTCGTTAAATTGTCCTCCCCTCAGGTCGGTGAAGCCATAGTCAGCCAGCATAGCAAGCGTCATAGGACACTCTGCAAGACTCTCCTTACTGAATGCTAAAATCACGTACTCTCTAGTCTGAGGGATGTTGATGCCGTAGATGGTGCCCGTGATGGTTAGAGCGGTATTGGTAAAGCCTGGGAAAATGAGATCATTGCCCTGGGGATCCTTACCTAGGTTGATAAGCTCCACTGAGCGACCCAGCTCCTGCTCATACTTGATCACCTCAGTGTCGGTGACGACACCTTGGGAATTCTTCTCTACGACAAACTTGAGCATAGGGAGCTCGTTCTGATCGGTCGTGCCACCTCCCTGATCTTCAGTTACAGTGACGGCTACACTAGCAGACTGACCAGCTGCAGAGACAGCAATAGTCGCACTACCAGCCACAATGCCCGTGACGAGTCCCTGTGCATCGACCGTTGCTATGTCGCTCTTGTCGCTTGTGAAGGTAACGGGTGTATCAGCGGGTGTGACTGTGTAGTCTATCTGAGCGCTCTCTCCCTGCTTGATAGAGAGATAAGTGGTCCTGACCTCTAGCTGCACCTCTGGGGTTGAGTTAGAAACTGTGACGACGCACTGCTGTGTGAGCTCGCCTACCTGAGCGGTGATGTGAGCCGTACCCTCAGCGACTGCTGTGATGAGCCCCTTGGCATCGACGGTGGCTACCTCAGGTTTGTCACTGGTGAAGGTGACGATAAATGTTTGGTCAGCAGGCTGCACGGTGACTATGAGCTGCTGGGTCTTTCCGACCTGCAGGGTGACAGCAGTGGGGGATAGTGTCAAGTCGGTAGCCTCGGGGACTACTGGGTCAGGACACTCCTTACTGCATGATGCGAGTCCTACGACTAGTAGGAGTGTGGATAGAATGACTGAAAGAGTTCTCATAGATGATACTGTATTGATCTGTTTCTAATAAGTGACTTGCAGGCGCACATATCAGTGTCAGGTGTAAGTGTCAGGTGCAAGGCGCTCACAAATATAGGCAAAAACTTGATAGGGTGTTTGATAGACTAGCTTTTTCAAAGGCTTCGCAGATTCCTGCGTGGCTAGCAAGATCTAGCGAGTTGCCAAGGTTGGGGTGGGGAAGTAGAGCACCGAGACGAATCGTTTCTGTATCTTTGCAGTGCAACAGATCGATAAGAAGATGGACAGATTACGCTGTGTGAGATATTTGCTGAGCTGCTGGGTGCTCTCACTGCTGCTGATCTCGTGTGGCAAGGGACACTCAGACGAGGGTACTACGGGGCGCACAGAGATTGATAGCACTGCCTCGATACGCTATGCCGAGGGGCTACAGATAGAGCATGCTGGTGCAGTGACGCTGGTCACTATCTCCGACCCGACGCATGATAGCAGCGAGGTGTATCACTACGCTTTGGTGCCTCGTGAGCAGGCGCAGGAGCTGGCTGCTGAGGTGCCTAAGGGCTACACTATGATTGAGACACCAGTACGTCGTGTCATCGTGATGACGACGCTACAGCTATCAAACTTTATCAAGCTCGATGCGGTGGATCGTGTCGTGGGTATGCCGAGTACGCGCTTCCTCTTCAACGAGGAGATGCAGTCACGACTAGCATCGGGCGAGGCTAAGCGGATTGGCATCGAGGGCAACTTCGACAGTGAGCTCATTATGACTCTGCAACCAGACATTATACTAGTGAGTCCCTTCAAGCGGGGTGGCTATGATGTGATCAAGCAGCTAGACATACCGCTGATTACCTTCCTTGGGTACAAGGAGACTTCGCCTCTGGGGCAAGCTGAGTGGATTAAGTTTACGGCACTACTGCTCGGTATGGAGGAGCGTGCAGATAGGCTCTTTAGCACGATAGAGGAGCGCTACCACGAGCTACAAGCTTTGATCACCGATGATCTGACGCGCCCGAAGGTGCTTAGTGGCGAGCTGCATGGTGGTAACTGGTATGTGGTGGGTGGTGCGAGTTACTTGGCTCACCTCTTTGAGGATGCTGGTGCGGACTACTTTATGGCAGACGATAAGGAGTCGGGAGGCTTCTACGTTGACTTTGAGACGGTCTATGCTCAGGCTGCCGATGCGGACTATTGGCGCATTGCAAATAGCTACGATGGAGCCTTCTCCTATGATGTGCTGGGCAAAACGGATGCTCGCTACCGAGACTTCAAGGCTTATCGGAATAAGCGGGTGCTGTACTGCAATCTGCGGGAGAGACCTTTCTACGAATTGTCGCCCGTGGAGCCTGAGGTGGTCTTGGCGGATCTGATCCACGCCTTTCACCCGCAGTTGCTCCCAGATCACGAGCCAGTCTTTTACTCGATATTAACCCACTAAGGGAAGGGGGGAAAGCTATGCGACGTCCAGTTATAGCCTTTACAATTATAGGTGTCCTTATTATAGTGTTCTTTGTCCTCAATCTGTCGCTGGGGACGATCGCTATCCCCTTTGATGAGGTGGTGCGCATCCTCTTCGGGCGTGACGGGGAGGGTAATGAGATCTGGCGCAACATCATCTGGAAGAGTCGCTACCCGCAGACGATCACGGCACTGGTGGCGGGTGCGGGGCTGTCGATCAGTGGTCTGCAGATGCAGACGGTCTTTCGCAATCCGCTGGCGGGTCCTTCGGAGCTGGGTATTAGCTCGGGAGCTAGCCTAGGGGTGGCGACCTTTATCCTCCTCTCGGGGAGCATTAGCCAGAAGGCACTTGTGCGAATGGGCTTCGTGGGAGAGATGGCGGTCTCGGTGGCTGCGCTCCTCGGTGCGCTCCTCGTGATGTCGATCATCATGACGATGGCGCAGCGTGTCCGAAGCAATGTGGTGCTACTGATCATGGGTGTGATGATCGGCTACATAGCGAATGCAATCATCGGTGTGCTCAAGTTCTTTAGCAACGATGAGGATGTACGTAGCTATGTGATCTGGGGTTTGGGAAGCTTTGCGAAGGTGAGTGGCGATCAAGTGACTACCTTTGTCATCATTATGCTGGTGCTGATACCGCTCTCCTTCCTGCTGATCAAGGTGCTTAACTTGATGCTTCTCGGGGAGAATTACGCCCGTAGCCTTGGTCTGAACTACGGTCGGGCTCGCCATCTGGTCATCTTCTCGGCCTGTCTGCTGACCGCTATCGTGACCGCTTACTGCGGTCCGATCGTCTTCATAGGACTGGCGGTACCGCATCTCTGTCGCACTATCTTTGCTACTTCCAATCACCTCATACTGATGCCTGCGGTGACGCTCGTCGGAGCTCTCCTAGCTCTATGCTGTAACTTAATCGCCCGTATGCCAGGTATGGAGGGTGCGCTACCGATCAACTCGGTGACGGCGCTCATAGGTGCCCCGATCGTGATCTGGGTACTATTTGATAAACGACGTAGAGAGGAACTGTAATCGTATGACTAGCCACGCAACGATAGAGCTTTGTGACCTTTCGATAGGATATCGCCAGATGAAGCGCACGCGCATCGTGGCGAGCCAGCTCAATGCTACCATTTGGTCGGGACAGCTCACCTGTCTCATTGGATCAAATGGTGTGGGCAAGTCGACGCTGCTCCGGACGATCGCCGCCTTTCAGCCGAAGCTCGGCGGTGCCTTACTAGTCGAAGGTCAGGAGATACAGCAGTATGCCGCCAAAGAACTGGCGCAACGGATCAGCGTCGTGCTAACGGAGCGACTGATCATGAGCAATATGACTGCCTACGAGATGATCGCTCTCGGGCGGAGCCTCTACACGGGCTTCTGGGGACAGATGAACGAGAGCAACCGACAGGTGGTCGATGAGGCGATAGAGCTAGTCGGCATACAGCCTCTGGCAAAACGAATGATCGACTCGCTCAGTGACGGTGAGCGTCAGAAGGTGATGATCGCCAAGGCTCTGGCTCAGGAGACGCCTATCATACTACTAGACGAGCCGACAGCCTTCCTAGACTTCCCCTCGAAGGTGGATATGCTCCAGATCCTCCTTCGTTTGTCTCGAGAGGCGCACAAGACGATCTTCCTCTCTACGCACGACCTAGAGCTAGCTCTTCAGATAGCCGATCAGGTGTGGCTCCTCGATGATGACCACAAGCTACATATGGGTCCACCGAAGGCTCTCGCTAGTGACGGCACTTTGCCCAGCTACTTCGCAGCAAAGGGGATTGACTTCGATCCCGAGACACTACACTTCTCTATCCACGCCTCAAAGGTATGATCCTAATCATCGGAGGAACCACAGAGGGGCGCAAAGCGCTCGAAGTATGTGAAGAGGCGGGCAAACCTTTTTACTACTCCACACGAGGCGCTTCGCAAGAGCTCTCGATGCACCACGGGATTCGCCTAGAGGGCGGGATGAATGGTGAGGAGATGGCGCACTTTTGCACAGAGCGGGAGATCGCTCTCGTCGTAGATGCGGCGCATCCCTTCGCTATGGGCGTGCATCAGAGCGTAGCACACTGCGTGTCTCGTCTGCAGCTTCCTGTGATACGCTACGAGCGCACCTTTCCAGTACTGCCCGCTTCGGTTGTGACGCTAGACTCCTTTGACGCTGCGCTGACGTATCTCCTCAAGCATCAGCCACAGCGACTACTGGCCCTGACGGGTGTTAACTCGATCGAGCGACTGAGAGCCTACTGGACGAAGCACGAGACCTACCTGCGGGTGATGCCGATCGCAGAAACCGAGGAGCGACTACGGCAGAGCGACTTCCCACCAAAGCGACTGGTCTACTACGACAAGGAGCAGTGTGACCAAAAGCTCTTTGCCACACTACAACCAGATATGATCCTGCTCAAGGAGAGTGGCGAAACGAGTGGCTTCGCAGCAAAAGTGGAGGAGGCGCTCGCACTCGGCATCACCGTGCTGGTCATCCGAAGACCACAGATCCCTTATCCGGCTACTGTTACCGTCGAGGGACCCGTAGGGCTTCGTCGCTCCATAGAGCGACTGCTGGGGAGCGACTTCTTTCCTCAGCGCATTGGCTTGACGACTGGCACCACCGCCACAGCTGCCGCTACGGCCGCCCTGCTCACACTGCTCAACGAGGAGTCTTACAGCGAGGTGATGGTGACCCTCCCTCAGGGTGAGCGGATCCCTTTTCCCATCCAGCAAGCCGAACTAACAGCACAAGGCGCTCGAGCAGTTGCAGTCAAGGATGCAGGCAGCGACCCTGACGTAACCGATGGCGCCGAGATCGTTGCTGACTTGTCTCTTACGCAGGCACACAACGGGGTTGCCTTCCTTCAGGGCGAGGGGGTAGGGCGCGTCACGCTCCCCGGCATCGGACTAGATGTCGGAGAGCCAGCCGTCAATCCAGTCCCGCGGCAGATGATGCGCCAAGCACTCGGTGCCTTGGTCGACCTCTCCCAAGTGGGCATCGACCTAACCATCTCCGTCCCCGAGGGGCGCCAGCTCGCTCAGAGTACCTTCAACCCACGGCTAGGCATCCTAGACGGCATCTCTATCCTTGGCACCACAGGGGTCGTGCGACCCTATTCAAGCGAAGCCTTTGTCGAGTCGATACGTCGTGAGCTGGAGGTGAGCAAGTCGGTCTACGGCAAGCATCTCGTGCTTAACTCAGGCGGACGCAGCGAGCGTTACCTCAAGGGACGCTTTCCCGACCTTCCCGCCAACGCTTTCGTTCAGTATGGCAACTTCATAGGAGAAACGCTCAGCCTTGCCGACGAACTGGGTTTCCCGCAAATCACCCTCGGCATTATGATTGGCAAAGCGGTCAAACTAGCGGCTGGCGAACTGGACACACATAGCAAGAAGGTGGTGATGAACAAAGCCTTCATCACCGCCCTCGCCTCTGCCTCTGGAGCAAGCGAAGCGCAGAAGCAACAGATCAGCGAGATGACCCTAGCCCGCGAATTGTGGCAGATCTTCCCCGACGGTACGCACCCCCTCTACCAGAGCATCGTCGACCACTGCTATCAGGTCTGCAAGCCACTCGTTCCCTCTGCACAGCTCGAGGTGCTCCTTATTCCCGACTCTCAACTTTAGTCACTCACTTATGACATCTCTCCCCTCACTCCTCATCGCTGCGCCCCTCTCCGAGAGTGGCAAAAGCACGCTCACTATGGGGCTCCTCCGGGCTTACACACGTCGTGGACTAGCCACTCAAGCCTTCAAATGCGGTCCCGACTATGTAGATCCTAAGCTACACAGCGTGGCGACAGGTCGTCCAGCGGTCAATCTGGATCTCTTTATGTATGGCGCCGAGCGGGTACAAGCGCTCTACGACCATTATAGTCAGGACGCTCAGGCAGTCGTTGTGGAGGGTGTGATGGGGCTCTTCGATGGTTACGATCGGGACAAAGGTTCCGCAGCCGACATTGCTCGGCTCCTAGACCTACCAGTCGTGCTGGTCGTGACACCTCGCTCGATGGCCTACACGGTGGCTCCGCTACTCTACGGGTTGCAGCACTTTGACCCCTGGATCAAAATAGCGGGAGTCATCTTCAATAAAGTCGCCTCAGAGCGTCACTTGACCTATCTCACGCAAGCTGCCACAGATGCGGGCGTGCCTGTACTGGGGTCGCTGCCGCGTGTCGACGATATCTCCATCCCCAGTCGCTACCTAGGACTAGACGTTGACGACTTGGCGCAGATAGACTGCTACGCCGATCAGGTGGCCGACCTCTTAGAGCAACATCTAGACATTGATCGCCTCCTAGCTATCTCCTCAGAGCGAAAGAAACAGCCCCACAAGGCTCCCACGCTGCAAAAGAACTCTTCGTCAGCTCCTCGTCGCATAGCCGTGGCTCGTGACGACGCTTTCAACTTCCTCTACCAGGAGAATGTGCGCCAGCTAGAGCAGTGGGGCGAGGTGACTTACTTCAGTCCGCTTTCTGACAGCTCACTACCGCCGAGTGACTTCGTCTATCTCCCTGGAGGTTATCCCGAGCTTCATTTGGAGCAATTGTCAGCCAATAAGTCAATGCTCGACAGCCTCCGTGACTACATCCGTGGGGGTGGCGCGATGCTTGCTGAGGGCGGGGGCATGCTCCTCCTCTGCGAAGCGATTGTCGACGAGGAGGGTACCCGCTATTCGCTCGTGGGTGCGCTACGGCAGACCGCCACGATGCAGCAGCGCAGGCTAGCACTCGGCTATCGACAGCTCGAGATAGCAGGTGTGGCGGTGCGTGGACACGAGTTTCACTACTCCCGTATCCTCGATCCGCTCCCCTCGGTTGCGCAGCAGTACAATGCGTGGGGCGATCCCGTGGCGACTGCGCTGTGGCATATGGGTCGCTGCTATGCTACCTACACGCATCTAGCCCTTAGCGAGGAGCTTCTGGCGCAACTGATGTAGAGACTAGCTGTTAGCTCTAGTGCTACTAGTGCCACCAGATCTACTAGAACTAGGATCTAACCTCTAATTTCTAACCTCTAATTTCTACATTTCTCATCTCCTTAACTTTTCGTACCTTTGTGGACAATATCCTTGAGTGGTGGTGCATCTGCTCGTGAGGCGAGCGATGCAAGAGGGAAGTCCAGTGAGAATCTGGTACAGTGCCCGCTACTGTGATCCCCCTATTTCACAGAGCCTATCACAAGATGATTACGAGCCACTGTCTGACTGGGTCAGATGGGAAGGCAGTGATAGGCTGGGGTAAGTCAGGAGACCTGCCACTACTCGCAACTTAGTATATAATCGTGTACGTTCGGTGGCAAGCGTACCTCAATGCTATGTCAATCGATCGGATGCATATCTCTCGGGGAGGTGCTGCGCTTGTGGGCGTGGCGCTACGGCTGTACTATGCCTCAAGCTATGACAAGCCAGCTGTGCCAGTGAAGTGATCGATTAAATTGATTTAGCGGATAAATGCAACAACCATATGACGCAACGATACTTTCGTATACTCCTATTATGTATGACTATACTACTCGGCGGACTATCGCTACAGGCGGGCAATAAGATCTTCGAGACCGACTCGCTTTTTGCGGCTATGGGGCCTAATGACAAAGGGGCTATCCTCGTTGTTCACTTTGGCACAACGCATGACGACACCCGTCGGGTCACCCTCGATGCGATCAATGAGCGCATAGCTGCCGCCTACCCTGAACTAGAGGTTCGCCAGGCGTATAGTTCGCGTATCGTGCGCAAGCGTCTAGCTACGCGGGGGATAGAGATCCCCACGCCTGGTCAAGTGCTCAAGGCATTAGCAAGTGAGGGCTTTACTCATCTTCTGGTGGTCTCGACGACGATCGTCGATGGCGTAGAGATGGAGTCGCTATCCTATGAGGTGGCTCACATGCAGCAACTCTTTAAGAAGATTAGGTTGGTGACTCCGCTACTCTTCTACGAGAGCGACTACAAGGACTTGGTCTCCATCATGACGGCTCACCTCGATCCTGAGGTGGCCTACCTCTGGGTAGGTCACGGCACTTACGACAGCGCTACGGCTCAGTATGCGATGCTGGATCACTACTTACAGAACCACGGCTATGGGCAGGTGATCGTGGGCTGCGTGGAGGGCTATCCTTACTACGAGGAGGCTCTGGAGCGTCTGCGTGCTACAGGGCTTAAGCGAGTCTCTCTACAGCCGCTGATGATCGTGGCTGGTGAGCATGCTAAGGAAGATATGCTCCAAGAGTGGCAACCCCGTCTAGAGGCACTCGGCTATCAGGTCGAGAGCGTGGTGCGTGGTCTGGGCGAGCTGCCTGAGGTGCAGGAGATGATCGTGAAGAAGGTCGACTTCTTTATGACACATCATCGTCTCTCTATTATGGATAAGAAAGCAATCTACGAGGAGACGGGAGAAAAGCTACACCAGTCAGACTCCATAGCTCAGTAAGCCGATGAAACGTAGCTACTTTTACCTATTCCTGATACTGGCTAGCTGTGTGCTCCCGCTCACAGCGCAGCGGGATACACTCAGTCATCATCGTGACTCGATAGACTACAAGAACCTCGGTGAGGTGATTGTCGTGGCGCCTACGCATAGACGCATTATGCAGCAACAGGCACTCTCGGCTATTAGCCTAGATGTCAAGCCGCTAATCGCCTCGATGGGTAGTCTCAACGAGCTGGTCGCTCAGAGTTCGGGTGTACGGCTTAGAGAGTCTGGTGGGGTAGGCTCTAGCAATGAGCTATCGATCAATGGTATGTCGGGGCATGCCGTCCGATACTTTATCAATGGTGTGCCGCTCTCCTCGATGGGCGAGGGGGCTTCGCTCGCTACACTGCCAGTGAACCTCATCGACCGCGTCGAAATCTACAAAGGGGTTGTACCGCCAGAACTTGGTATGGATGCCCTTGGTGGTGCGGTCAATATTGTGACCAACAGCCGTGGGGAGAGTTATCTAGACTGTTCGCTGCGGGGGGGCTCCTTTCACACCTTTGCCCTAGATCTGACGGGTCAATATAGAGAGCAGCGGAGTGGCTTTACGGTGCGTCCTACGCTACGCTATCAGTACTCTAAGAATGACTACATCATGCGTGGTGTGGAGGTGTGGAACGCTGAGACGCAAGAGTACGAGCAGCGAGACTTCCGTCGTTTTCACGATGGCTACCAGTCGCTCTTAGGACGACTACAACTGGGTGTGACCAAAAAGCCTTGGGCAGATGCCGCTCTCCTCGGGGTGGGCTACACAAAGAGTGAGAGCGAGATACAGACTGGCTTTCGCCAGACGCTAGTCATCGGCGAGGCGATGCGGGATCGTGATGACTTGAGCTTTTCGGCACACTATGCCAAGCGCAATCTCTTTACCCCTGGGCTATCGGCTACAATAGATGCCTCCTTCGCACGTAACCATATCATAATCACAGATACCGCCTATCGCAAGTATAGCTGGGATGGTACCTTCGTAGAGACTCACTATAGCGAGGTGATGCGTCGCACACGTATGATCCGCCACACGGTGCGTCCTACCTGGACGGCACGGGCTAACCTTGCCTACGTGCTACCACGGGGCGGACATCTCAACCTCAACTATCAGATGACCGCCGTCGCCAATGAGCGGTACGACACATACGATCCGAACTTTGAGGCTTCGAGAGATCGTATGGGAAGACATATTATGGGGCTCTCGTATGGCACGACGCTCCTCAATGGTCGCTTGCGTGGGACGGTTTTTGTCAAGGACTACCTCTACCATGTCGCCATAGAGCAGGCTGATATGTATTGGTTGACAGGATCGGACAAGGTGCCTGCGCAACAGACGAAAAACGAGCTTGGCTACGGTCTAGGCTTACGCTACGCAATCGCTGACGAGCTAGCGATCAAAGGTTCCTTCGAGCGTGCCACCCGTCTGCCGACAGCTCGCGAGCTGATGGGTAATGGCGCCAATATCTACCCCAACTTCAAGCTCCACCCTGAGCAAGCTTACAATCTCAACTTAACGCTCTACGGTCAGGTGCAGTGGGGCGACCTCCATTTCCTCAACTACGAGGCGACCGCTTTCTATCGTGACGTCTCCAACTACATTCACCGTGTGGTGATGGGAGATGTAGAGAGCCAGTATGACAATGTGGGTTCGTCGCTCGTCATCGGTGGCGAGATGGAGGTTAAGTACAACTATGCCAACCTCCTAGACCTCACGCTCAACGGCACTTACACCGATGAGCGAGACCGCACGCGTACTAACATCTATGGTAAGCCTAACCCGACTTATGGCTATCGGATCCCCAACGACCCCTTCCTCTACGGCAATCTGCTCCTAGGGGCTAACTGGCGCAAGCCGTTTGGCATCCAGGCGAGTGCTATACACTTTAATGCAGGAGTAGGCTATATCCACTGGTTTTACCTCACCTGGGCAGCCTTCGGTCGTAAGGATACCAAGGCGATCATCCCGACCAGTTACGACCTCTCGGCAGGGGTCACCTGGAGCTTTGCTCACGATCGCTACTCCATATCACTGCAGAGTAGCAACCTGCTAGACCGTCCGCTCTATGACAACTATATGCTACAGAAGCCTGGACGTGCATTCTACTGCAAGCTCCGTATATTCCTTAACTAGAATAGATACGAACACTTATATCAATCATCAAAAACTTAGATTATCATGACTAAAGCTTATCGCTTGCTGGCGGCTCTCGTAGTCGCCCTCGTCACATTCTCGTTCACGTCGTGTGACTCTGATACGCCAAATCCTGAGAAGGAGATAACCGTAGGCTATGACCTATGGGTACCTATAGATGGAGCCACAGGTCAGTCAACCGCTAACACTGACCCGCACATCATCGCACGTGTAGCTGACCTGACCAAGGGTGTTTTCAGCATCAAGGGGCAGGGTGTAGAGACTTCAGCATCTACCATAACGCCTAACGTATTATATCACCAGGGCTACTACTACAGTGTCTCTCGTGAGGGACGCTTCGGCAAGTTCCGCATCTCCAACACAGGCATCGAGACAATCAAGGAGTTCCCTATGCCACAGATTCTCGACCGTCGCTTCTCACACGCTTGGCTAAACGACAATACACTCGTTATGCTTAGCTCCGTAGGTGACAAGGAGGAGGTCTCTTGGGTCAAGGTCGATGTCAATAAGATGGTCATCACTGCTGAGGGTAAGCTTGCTCTACCAAAGCCTGAGGAGGGTGAGCTCTTTAATTCCAGTGGTTTGTTAGGCTATCGCAAGGCTGACAATATGCTCATCTACCCACACGTCTATATGGAGAAGTCTAAGAAGACCTCTATGGCACTACCTCCTAAGCGTAATGAGATCTACATCGCTTTCATCGATGCAAGTACTATGGAGGTTAAGAAGATCGACAAGGACACACGCTGCGAGCACCTAAGCTCTACCTCTTTTGGTGAGACACGCAGTCAGAAGACCTTCTTTGACTCCAAGGGCAACTTCTACTTCGCTGCTGCTACCTGCAATATTCCCGAAAACGCTAAGAAGAAGAGCGGCACGAAGCAGCGCAGCTTCCTCTTCCGTGTCAACGCTGGCTCTATGGAGACGGACAAGAGCTTCGATGGCTATGCACAGCCTCGTGGTAAGATCATCACCGTCTTCCCGCTCAATGATGACGAGGTACTCCTCTATATGCAGGATCCCGACTTCAAGGAGAAGGGCAATACCGACTGGAGCAGCAAGACCAACCGCTACATCTACTACTGGCTACGCTGCAACATCAAGACGCAGCAGGTCGAGCATATCAAGGATATCCCCTTTAGCAATGGTAACTTCGGTCAGTTGGTCGTACGCAATGGTGACTTGGTCAGCATCGGTGCCAATGTAGAGGACGCTCCTACGACCATCTACCAGTACAACGTCAACACCCGCAAGGTGACTAAGGGCGCCACGCTGGCTGACGGCTTCGAGATAGATCGCATACAGTCCATCGTCAAGTAGTAACCTCTAGCACGACTCGGCAACAGACGAGTCCATGCTTCTCATACGGCTCTCCTTCCTGTGAGAGCCACATCTCACGGTGCGGCTGCTGCGTTTGCTGGCGGTCGCACCGTTGCTTCTTGCGAGAGAGCTTACGCTTAGCTCAAGTCTTACAGCAAAAATAAGCTTCGGAAAGCTTTGCCCCGTAGTCTTAAGAGGTAATAGTCACAACTCGTCGAGGATCCTATTGCTACTTTGCGAACCTCTATCAGGTAGACTGTGCAAAGGTAATATGGACAACAGTCGAGGCTGCACTCTAGTGCGCTCAAGATGCGCCTGTAGCTTGCAAACGTTGCAACAGTACACAATGAAGAGCTACACAACGATCGATCCAAATCTGTAGGACACAGAGTTCACAACTCAAGCCCTACAGCTCACCACGAGCTGCGACTATATGCCCCCTTTCGTGACACTTGACCTGAGAGTCATCTCTTGCAAACTAAGACAATCCCGTAATCCTATCACAACTATGCGCTGGCTACACAAAGTTCTTGGCACCATCTGTGCCCCATTCTTCCTATTGTGGTTACTCTCAGGAGGGGTGATGATCTTCTGCTCCTTTCCTCGCTTAGGGGACAAGGACTTGCCACTGCAAGACACCCTTGCGCCCTCTGTGGCTCTACCCACCGAGGCTACGTTACAGGCGAAGCTACAGCCTGGCGAAGAGCTGACAGCACTCTCGCTCACCACGCATTGTGGCGAGACGGTGTGGCGTGTGGAGACGAGCGAGGGGGAGTACTTGTGGCATACCGACTCGCTCCTGACGACAGCGGAGGAGTCGGAGCCTGAGTCTTGGTATGAGCAGTATGCAGCGCGCTTTAGCTCTGCGCCTATCGTGGCGGTTGATACGATACGGCACATAGATACGTGGACCCCTTATCCGAAAAATAAGAAGCATCTGCCCCTCTACCGATACCGCTTTGACGATCCAAAGGGGAGTTACCTCTACCTCTCTAGTCGCACAGGCGAGGCGCTACAGCTCTGCACCCGCTCCGAGCGTATTGGTGCGTCGTGTGGTACGATCCCCCATATGTTTTACTACTGGTGGCTACGGCAAAATCGCACCGTCTGGCTTTGGATTATCTCGATCCTTGCCTCGCTGGCTGTCATAGCAGCTTTTACGGGTCTATATCTCGGGATACGTCTTTACGTCCGTATGTGGAGGCGGACGAAGCGCTTGCGCAGCCCTTACAAGCGCAATAGGACTTTGCACTGGCACCTCGTCGGTGGGGTGATCTTTGGACTCTCGCTGACGCTCTTCGCTCTCAGCGGGGTGATGTCGCTCTACGACTTGCCCTCGTGGATCGTACCTCAGCACGACACGAAGGCGAAGCGCAAAGAGGTGCAGGTCGCAGAGGCTCCACAGCTGGATCGCTCGGACACTTATGACTACCGCCTACTACTCGATCGAGGTGGTGTGCAGCAGATCACTTGGCGCTGCTATGGCGGTCACCCTTACTACGAGGTACAGCGCCACGGCCAGCTGGAGAGCTGGGATGCACTGGGCGAAGAGCCACAACCATTACACCTGACAGAGCAGGATATCAAAGCTAAGCTCACGCCGGTGCTGGGAACAGCCGAGATGCAGATCGAGCTAATGGATCAATACGACAACTACTACGTCAGCCTAAATAATAAGTATGAGCTACCGATCTATCGTATCTCCGCAGAGGACAAGGAGTCGAGCCGTCTCTACATCAGTCCGACGACAGGGGAGACACGCTATTACAGTCTTAACGGGCGAGTCAAGAAGTGGCTCTACCCCTTCTGTCACAACCTCCGCATCAGCTTCTTTGCAGAGCATCCCACGCTGCGCGTCATCTGTATGTTGGTGCTGGTGCTGGGTGGTTTGGTCGTCTCGGTGAGTGGTGTAATACTCGGTTTTCGTTATCTTCGCAGAGTAATTCGTCGAGCTAAGTCGCGCCATAATAAATAGAGGTGTGTCAAGCTCGTTCCATCAATAGCAAAGAGAGACAATGAAAAAGATCTATATCGCCGGCATCGGTCCCGGCAGTCCTGAAGATATAACGCCCGCTGTGCATCAAGCCCTCAGAGAGGCTGATGTGGTGGTCGGGTATGCTTACTACTTTCAGTTTATCCAAGAGTACCTACACGATGGCGCTGAGTGCATCGACACCGGCATGCGTCAAGAGCGTGAGCGAGCCAAGCTAGCTATCGAGCGAGCTGAGGCTGGGCAGACCGTCTGTGTCATTAGCTCTGGCGACGCGGGCATCTACGGGATGGCTCCGCTCCTCTATGAGATGTGCGATGAGCGAGGTAGTGATGTAGAGCTAGAGGTCCTGCCTGGGATCTCCGCCTTTCAGAAGGCTGCTGCACTCCTCGGGGCACCCATTGGTCATGACCTCTGCATCATCTCGCTAAGCGATCTGATGACTCCGTGGGCAATCATCGAGCGACGCGCCATCGCAGCGGCAGAGGCGGACTTCGTCACAGCGCTTTACAATCCTAAGAGCATCAAGCGGTACTGGCAGCTGGAGCGTGTGCGGGAGCTATTCCTCAAGCATCGCTCACCCGATACGCCCGTAGGACTGGTGCAGCAGGCGGGTCGTCCCGATCAGCGGATCTGGACGACCACCCTGCGAGAGCTGGATACGCAAGAGGTAGATATGTTTACCGTCCTCATCATCGGCAATAGTCAGAGCTTCCTCTCAAAGGGCAAAATCGTCACGCCACGAGGCTACTATCGAGACAAAGGTAGTGACGAAGAGAAGGTGGGGCAGCGTATTATGAGCGAAAGTTTTCGCACGATCCTCTCGCTACTCAAGCATCCCGAAAGCTATCCGCTAGACCATCTATGGGCGATGCTACACGCAGTCCATACGACGGCCGACTTTGAGATGGAGGAGCTACTCTACAGCGACCCTAATGCGGTCTCTCGCATTTACCAGGGCTATGTCGATGGCAAGATACGAACCATCGTGACCGATGTGACGATGGTCGCCTCAGGCATCCGCAAAGGTGCCTTGGCACGCTATGGTATCGAGGTGCTCTGCTACCTGCACGACCCACGTGTGGCTGAGATGGCTGAGCGACTAGACATCACCCGCACACAAGCTGGCATACGGCTCGCTGTCGAGGAGCATCCCGATGCGCTCTACGCTTTTGGCAATGCTCCGACGGCACTTATGGAGCTAGCACACCTCATTCGCCAGGGCAAGGCTCACCCAGCTGGAATTGTCGCAGCGCCCGTCGGCTTCGTCCATGTGTGCGAGTCGAAGCATATGGTCAAGCCCTTTCACGACATCCCTAAGCTCATCATCGAGGGACGCAAAGGGGGTAGCAATCTAGCGGCAACGCTGGTCAATGCGACACTCAGCTATGGCGATGCTGAGACGCTCAAGCCTGGTCGTGACTTATGAAAATCATCCTCATAGGACTTAGCGACGACCGAGAGCAGCGGTGGCGCCCAGAGCTGCTGGAGCGGCTTGCTGGCGAGCGTGCCTTCTCTGGAGGGGCACGGCATCACGAGATCGTCCGTGAGATCTTGCCGACAGAGTATCACTGGATAGATATAACCCCACCGGTAGACGATGTGATCGAGCAGTACAAGGCGTACGACACGGTCGTCGTCTTTGCCTCTTGCGACCCCATCTTCAATGGTATCGGACAGCGCATCATGCAGCTCCTTCCCGAGGCGGAGATCGAGCTGCACCCTTACTTCCACTCCCTGCAGCTTCTCGCTCATACGGCTCTGCTGCCTTACCAAGATATGCACGTCGTGTCACTCACGGGGAGACCATGGCAAGCCTTTGACGCTGCACTGATCTCTGGCGAGCGTATGATCGGCATCTTGACCGACCGCAAGGAGCACACCCCTCAGCGCATCGCTCAGCGTATGCTCGACTACGGCTATGACAACTACCGAGCCATCGTCGGGGAGCACCTAGGCAATAGGGAGCGACAGCAGCTCTCCCGCCTCTCTATTGCGGAAATGGCTGAGCGCACCTTCGCCTATCCCAACAACTTAATCCTCATTCAGACGAAGCCCTTGCCTCGTCCCTTTGGCATCCCCGATGCGGACTTCATCCCGCTCAATGGACGTGAGCGTATGATCACCAAGCGGGCGATACGTCTCGAGACGCTCTCGCAGCTAGACCTGCATCAGGCGCACGTCCTGTGGGACATCGGCTCTTGCACCGGCTCTGTCTCTATCGAGGCTAGGCTACAGCAGCCGAGCCTGCAGGTGGTTGCCTTCGAGATACGTCCCGAGGGTGCAGAGCTCCTCGATGCCAATGCGCGTCGTCACCACACCCCAGGCATCACCTTCTGCGGGGGTGACTTCCTCTGCGCCGACCTCGACCCACTACCTCAGCCTGATGCAGTCTTCATCGGAGGGCATGGCGGACATCTGCCGGAGATCGTTGAGAAGGCGTGGCATCGTCTCGCCGTAGGCGGACGGATCGTCTTCAACTCCGTCTCGAGCGAAAGCCAGGAGACCTTCAGACGAGCCATTGCAGCCGTTGGTGGCTCCATAGCCTCCACGACCCGTATGCAGATCGATGACTACAACCCGATAGCTGTCTTACAAGCGACCAAAAGCACTCACTAGCCAAAAGTACTCAAGTATGAACTCAAAACCACGCATAGCGATCCTCGCCATCTCTCCCGATGGTCAGACGATCGCATTACAGATAGCGAGCCAACTGCCCGACGTCAAGCTCTATACGACACATGGGGAGGAGCCTAGCGAAGCATTCACCCTGCTACCGAGCCTTGCCGAGGGGGCTAAGAGCCTCTTTGCCGAGAGCGATGTCTTACTCTTTGTCTCCGCTATGGGGATCTGCGTTCGCACTATTGCACCATTGCTCAGAGACAAGCATCACGACCCTGCGGTTCTCTGCGTAGACACTACGGGGCGGTACGTCATCTCCGTTGCTTCAGGACACATCGGAGGGGCCAACGAGTGGACCGAACGCATCGCACACATACTAGGTGCCGAGCCAGTCATCACCACTCAGAGCGACCGTCAGGGGCTGTGGGCATTAGACACTTTGGGCGCAGAGAGCGGGTGGAGCAGCGAGACCGCAGGATGTAGTATGAACGCAGCCATCACCACTTTTGTCAATAAGCACCCTGTCGCTCTGCTCCTCGAGATGCGCTCCGAGGATACCGCCTATCTAGAGCGTACCCACCCAGAGCATGTGGACCTCTACTACCGCTACGAGGAGATCGACCAAAGTCGCTACGACCTGCTCATAGCGGTGAGCTATCGCTTGTTAGAGGGCTTGACGATCCCTTGTCTCTACTTCCGCCCACCACTCCTGCACCTTGGCGTGGGTTGTCGTCATCAAGCAAATCCCAAGGGCGTCGTGGAGCACATTCTCTCCGACATTCGTGCCAAAGGGTACGCCCCTAGTGCCATCGCTACGATCAATAGCATCGAGCTCAAGCGTGGCGAACCGATCCTCGACGCGCTCTCCCAGCACCTAGGCAAGCCTTGCCACTTCTATAGTAGTGACGAGCTAGCCGCCATCGAGGTACCCAACCCCTCGGAACGTGTCGCCACAGCCACTGGTTCGACGAGCGTCAGTGAAGCCTCCGCACTCGCAGCCAGTCAGGGCGGACTACTGATTATAGAGAAGCAAAAAGGCTGTCTCACTCCGCAGAGTGACTTTACTTATAGTCTTGCCGTAACACCCGAGGGGTTGCCCCACGGACATATAGAGATTGTCGGGGCGGGACCAGGAGACCCTGAGCTAATCTCTGTGCGTGGTAAGCACTTCCTCGAGCGAGCCGACCTGATCCTCTATGCTGGTAGCTTGGTTCCCATTGAGTTAACCTACTATGCCAAGGAGGGTGCCACGGTGAAAAGCTCCGCCGATATGAATCTCGAGGAGCAGTTTGCCCTGATGAAGAAGTTTTACGACAAGCACGCGCTTATCGTGCGGCTACACACGGGAGACCCCGCCATCTTTGGCGCTATACAGGAGCAGATGGCGCTCTTTGACGAGGCAGGGATGAGTTACCACATCACGCCCGGCATCTCCTCCTTCCTAGCAGCAGCCGCAGAGCTTAGGTCTCAGTTTACCATCCCCGAGCGTGTGCAGACCATCATCCTAACTCGAGGTGGCGGTCGCACACCGATGCCTGAGCGCGAGCAACTGCACAAGCTTGCCGCCTCGCAGAGCACGATGTGCATCTACCTTAGTGCCACCCTTGCCGAGGAGGTGCAGCGGGAGCTACTCGTTCACTACCCACCCACGACACCCGTGGCGGTCTGCTACAAGCTCACTTGGCCTGAGCAGCGCATCTACCGCGGTCAGCTCTCCGAGCTGGCGCAGATCGTCCGCGAGCATCACCTCACGCTTACCACGCTGATGGTCGTGGGGGAGGCGATCGACAACCGTGCGGGGCTCTCAAAGCTCTACAATGACAACTTCAAGCACTTCTTCCGCCGATGAAAGCGCCGCACCCGATAGCAATCGTCTCTCTCGGCGCTGCTACGCCTGAGGATATCTCCATGCGGGCCTATGGCAAGCTCCAGGCGGCAGACGAGATCTATTGCCTAGGCGAGGCAGCTCACCGCATTGTTGCTGCGCTACCCGAAGGTACTGCCCTCGCTCAGCGGTGCCAGATCCTAGAGATCCCGATGAGCAGTGACCGCACAGAGGCGATCCGCTACTACGAGCAGCTTGCCACCCGACTGCTAGATCAGCAGGGTAGGGGACTCGCTTGTAGTGTCGTCACCATTGGCGATGCTGGCACCTATGCCACGGTGCAGTATCTCGCTGACCTCTTACGTCAGGCTGGTGCCGAGATGGAGGTTGTGCCAGGCATCCCTTATTACATAGCCGCGGCGGCAGCCTTTGGTCAGGGGCTGGTGCGCCAAGACGAGTCGCTCCTCGTGCTGAGCAAAGTCGCCAGTGAGTCTCAGCTTCGCGAAGCACTAGCGCAGGGGCATACGGTGGTGGTGATGAAGCTCTCGCGCTGTGCCGACATCGTTCGTGAGGTGATCGCCGAGGGTGACTACCCCTTTATCTATGCCGAGCATCTCGGCAATCCCGCTCTAGAGCTACTCAGCAGTGATCTGGAGACGCTTCTCACTCGTCAGCCCATCCCTTACTTCTCGCTCATCATCATACGTCCCACCCGAAGCA
Organism: uncultured Porphyromonas sp.; assembly: GCA_900539765.1. GTDB lineage: Bacteria > Bacteroidota > Bacteroidia > Bacteroidales > Porphyromonadaceae > Porphyromonas. Next base: position 36,108 of record UQDF01000008.1, read on the forward strand.
CTGCTCACTAACTCGCTACTCGTACCGCACCTCTTGCGAGCGTCCCTACAGCGGGTTACATGTCTCTAATCACCAACCAGAAAGCCACGTGGAGAATGTCAATTCCCCACGTGGCGATTTTTTATTCTCCACGTAGGCGCGAAACGATTCCTCGGACATATCATTTCATTCCTCCGAAGTTTCATTTCGTCTCCACGTGGGAAATGTTTCGTCTCCACGTGGATATTGCGAAATCCCCACGTGGAGATTAGAGGTTAGAAGTTAGAGATTAGAGGGAGTGGCGGAGCGATCGTTACTCGTGAGATGTTTTTCGGATTTAGCAAGTGCGGTCGGTTGCTTGGGAATGCTTTTTTCACTACCTTTGTAGTGTATAAAAGCTCCTTGAACCAAGATCGTTACTTTTGTGGTTGGGTTGCCTGCTTCTATTGGTTTTTTCCTACTGGTGTATGAATAGATATCCTGCAATCGTTGTACAGCTCTTAGCTCTGCTACTCCCAGCTACGCTGATGGCGCAGACCAGCGCCTCGACGCCGACAGACTCGCTCGCATGGGCAGCGGTAGACTCGCTGTCGGTCCTTAATCTAGATGAGGTGGTCGTGACGGGTACTGGTACAAACTACCTCCTCAAGAATGCACCCGTACAGACCGAGATCATCAATGCGAAGACGCTAGAGAGCTACGGATCAGCGACGCTTACGGAGATACTCTCGGGTCTGATCCCGTCGATAGACTTCAGCCATAGCGATATGGGAACTGCTATGCAGATGGGCGGTCTGGGGAGCCAGTACATCCTCATTCTCGTTGATGGCAAGAGACTTATGAGCGATCTGGGTGGACAGACGAATCTAGATATGATCGACCCGACTCGCATCGAGCGCATCGAAGTGGTCAAGGGGGCTGCCTCCGCGCTCTATGGTAGTGACGCTATCGCAGGTGTCATCAACATCATCACGAAGAAGAGCCGAGACAATCTATCCATAGACAATAGCACGCGCGTCGCCTCTTATGGTGTGGTCAACCAGTCGAACGCTTTTCAGTACAAGGTGGGCGACTGGACAACGCTGACCGACTTTAATCTCAAGCACTCGGACGGCTGGCAAAACACTACCTGCGAGGATCCAAATCGATACGAGTATCCCATAACGAACTCGGTTAATAACACCTCGAATCCCTACCTAGACTGGCAGATAGGACAGCATCTCTACTGGCGACAGGGCAAGCCCCTCTCGGCCTATGTCGAGGGCAACTACTATCGCAAGGATATCCACCGCCCGACGGGTGTGCCCGACTACAAGACCTACGACTTCCGCTATCACAACACCTCCGCAGGTGCAGGTATGCGCTGGCAGACGCCACAGGGAGCGGTCCTGACGGCTCAGATGCAGTACTACAGGCACGCCTATTACTACGTCTACACAGGTGAGACTTGGGCTAAGGAGTACCTGCCAGATGGCAAGGAGCTGAACTTTCCCTACTTCCCTGGAGATGTAGGTCTGCAGAGCAATCAGCAGCGCATCACGACACAACTCAAGGGGGTCTTCGCACTGCCCTTCGACCAGAGACTCAGTGCTGGTGTAGACCTGCATCACAACTGGCTCATAGCACCACACCGTCTGGACGAGGATCGGGTCAATGACTTTCAGGCGGGACTCTACCTACAGGACGAGTGGACACCTACGAACAACTTTAACTTAACTGCGGGAGCGAGGCTAACCTATCACCCAGCTTTTGGCGCAAAGTTAACTCCCAAGGTGTCCCTCCTCTACAAGCTAGGCCCCGTCAACCTGCGTGCTACCTACTCCGAAGGCTTTAAGACTCCTACGATCAAAGAGCTCCACTACCGATACATTCGCCAGATGGCGATGGTCATACTCCATCTAGGCAATCCAAACCTCAAGGCGCAGACTAGTCGCTATGTCTCAGGTAGCGTCGAGTATCACAGTCCAATGGTCAACGTCAGCGTCACGGGCTATGGCAACTTCCTCAACCATATGATCACCCTTGTGACGATCCCAAGTCGAGAGGCTCCAGGTGATCTCATAGCCACCTACAGGCCAGCTCGCGTGCGTCAGTACAAGAACATGGACAGCGCCAAGACTTATGGTGCTGATGTCACAGCCAAGTGGCGCATCTACAAGCAGTGGACGCTGACCACCAGCTACAGTTACCTCGACACAGAGGCACTCCTCTACGATGACGAGAAGCAAGAGATGCGCCAAGTCACGATCGACGGTATGGCACACCACCGTGCCACCGTGGGGCTGTCGTGGAGCGAAGCCTTCCTCCACCAGCGCTACAAGCTAGCAGTAGGACTATACGGACGTATGCAGAGCACCCGTTACTATCAGGATGACGGCAACGGCAAGCCCTATCACCTATGGCGTCTCAACACGCAGCAGACGATCATACCCAATGAGAACTGGTCTCTCGACCTCAACATTGGCGTGGACAACCTGCTCAACTATTACGAGACCACACCACACGGTCTGCACTACGGCACCTCTACGCCAGGGTGCACACTTTACATGACCATGAGCGTGCATTTCGGGCGAGCCAAGCAGATTACACCGACCAAGCGCTCCTCCCGTCGCTCGCGCTCTCAAGAGGATGAGGAGGATTAGACAACCCCTAACGCACTACACTTTATCAAGCCAACACACACAAACAAATATAAAATAACTTATAACCCCTATCAACAATGAAGAAGCTATTAACAATCTTATCACTCTGCGCTCTAGGACTAACACTCCTAACTTGCGTAGGTTGTACAGAGGACGACAACAACCTAGCTCTCTCAAATCACGACAAGAAGCTACAGGCTGTTACCAAGGAGGTGCAGGCAAAGAAGACCACAGACAAGGCTCTACTCCTCATCTCTTTCGGTAGTACCTGGGATAAGCCTCAGGAGACCTTTAAGAAGATACAGGCTCGCTTTAAGGAGCAGTTCCCCGACAGAGACCTCTATTTCGCCTTTACCTCTGAGATCTGCATGACACGTTGCGCTCAGAAGGGGTGGAATTACTACGCACCCAAATTCTATCTAGAGGCTCTTGGAGTTGCTGGGTACAAGGATATAGCAATACAGTCACTCCACATCGTACCTGGTGAGGAGTTCCTACGTATCCAGAACTGCATCAAGGACTTCCGCAACGATGGTGATCACCCCGAGTTCGCCAAGACGACCGTCTACCTCGCTGGTCCACTACTAGAGACCGAGGAAGACTGCAAGACCGTCGCTGCTGAGCTACACAAGATTTATGGCAAGGAGGTGGCTGCTGGCAAGCTCGTCAGCTTCATGGGACACGGTAACCCCGAGAACATGAACTACGGACGTGGTAACTCTCGCTACCCCAAGATCGAGGAGGAGCTCCAGAAGCTCAGCCCCAACTACTTCGTTGCTACTGTCGATATGGAGGGCAACTTGGTAGACGACCTGATCGCTCGTGCTAAGAAGGCTGGCAAGACCTCTGGTACGATGCTCCTACACCCGCTCATGTCTATCGCTGGTGATCACGCCAACAACGACCTCAAGGGTGGTGTCGATCCGCAGAATCCTGAGGAGGGAAGCTGGCGCTATGAGATGAACAAGGCTGGCTATAAGTGCACCCTTGATGGCTGCACGATGAACGGACTCGCTGACTATCCCGCTATTGTCAACGTCTGGGTAAGCCACATGACGAAGGCTCTGGCTAGCGAGCCTCTCTACACTCCAGAAGAGGACGAAAAGTAGTCTCAAGCACATCACTAAGTGACTGTGGAGGCTCTCCACACGCTCACGGTGGCATCATGTAATCAGTCCCCCATATACACGGATCGTATATGGGGGACTGCGCTATTTACGGAATATATCTTCACAACCTCTTATGACCTCTAGAGCTTTAGAAGAATCCTCTGCACTGCTTGCAGAGCTGGAGCAGCGCCGTGAGCCTGACTATGCGGCCTTTATGGCGCTACGCACCAAGGTCTCCTCACGACCCGAGAGCGTCCTCGGCATTCGTATGAAGTGGCTACGACAAGCCGTAAGAGAGCTCACTGCTTTGCTCACGCTCGACGAAGCTATCGATCTACTTCACGAGAGAGCCCTCGTATGGTACGAGTACAAGATCATCTTCGGTGGCATCGTCGGTCGTCTAGCTTCTGCTGACGAAGGGCTTCCTCTCCTTTATCCCCTTTGCGACGGCTGGGCGGTGCCTGACTACTACAAGGAGGTACTAGCAGGCTGGGCGAGGAGAGACGATGCGGAGCGACAGATAGTCCTTCGCTCGATGGCTGAGCATGCTCACGACGCCAATCCCTACGCACGGCGGCTCACCATCGTCGCTTGGCTCGACCTCATACGTTACGGCTTAGCCACGCCTCAAGCAGCGCTAGACCATGTCGCTCCGCTACAGTACGACGAGGCGCATTACGTCCAAATGGCGATAGCGTGGCTTCTGGCTGAGATAACGCTCACGGGCGAAGCCTCCCTCATCAAAGCTATCCGCACAGAGATCACGGACGATACGGTGCTACGTATGTACGAGCAGAAGCTTCGCGACTCCTGCCGTAAGATGCGCTAGTCCCTATATAGCTTAACAGGTTTGTCTTCTCAGACTTACACGTTGTCTAGCTCCTCCATGAGAGCTCTTCTACTATAGTGAGTCTGTCTCAGCTGACTGATCACTTCATCAGCCTTATCTCTAGCTCCGAGCTTGATCATCTTACGGATATATTTGCAAGCTGTGCGATAGTAGTTTCGTCCTATGTGACTCTCAACGTACTCTATGATGCGCTCTGCGTAGAGATCTGCTAGCTCGTTGGGGAAATGCTGTGCGAGGAGCTTTTCGTACTTCGCTAGCTGGTCTAAGTTGCACTCTTTCTTTACTAAGTCTAAGAGTCTGCTCCACCACTCCTCTCGTACGAAAACGGAGGCTGCGAAGTTTACACCATAGTATGGCTTGCGCTCCATAGCCTCTTGGACGATTGTCTCAACGAAGTCGGTCCATTGCTCGGGCGGTACCGTCTTTCTGAGTATTTCATAGTAGTCTAGCGAGGGTCTGCTGTCATTTAGGAGAAGATGTCGAGCATAGAGTATAATTCTCTCGGGATCTTTTTGGCTCTCGGCAATCTTCAAGAGCCACTCATACCAGTTGGTAACTAGTCCAGGGTACCCAGAGTCTTGCTCTATTCCATCATTGGCTAAGGCGGTAGCTCTCTCGTAATCTTTTTGATCCAAGGCATCTTGGATGGCTACCTCTCTGAAGCTTGGGTTGTCTAAGTTTTGCTCGAGGTACTTCTGAGCGACTTCAGTTCCCTTCTTCTCTAATAGGATGCAGTACTTGATCTTTTGAACCTCCTTTATCTCATACTCATCGGACTCAGGTATGCTATTTATTCGCTTAAAGAGCTCCTCCACTTCGCCCTCTGTATCTAGGATGCAAGCCGCAAGCTGTAAGAGCCCAATATGCCAATCCCATCCCGCGAAGGTACGCTTGTCAAAAGAGGTGAAGCAATACTTGAGGATTTGTCTCCTTATAGCTTCAGATGGCTCTTCACATGTAATAGCGGAGAGTGTGTCGTAGGCTGCGTAAATAGCATTTCCTAGGACGCCCTCTCTGTCGTCCGCAAGCAGCAAGGCTGAGATCAACTCATCCATTATGGCGGTGCAAATGAAGAAGGCACTCTGGTGGTTGCCCTGGCTTAGATAACGCTCTGCCAAGCTTAGCATAGGGCTTATCTCTTTGCTGATATACTTAGCTCCAGACGAGTCTATAAGTCCGTATTTATCACTATCTCGGGCGACCTTGATCAGTGCCTTGACCTGCTTGGCGTATAGCGTCCTTGATTCGTTGGGATTGTACTGAGCAAAGGAGGCAAGCAGTAAGTCTCTAAATTGAGCATTCTTGGTGGCATGTTCGCGGACAAATAGAGTCAACTCGTCATGAGTCACCTTATCGAGCAGCTCGTCAACTTGCTGAGCGAGAGTCTTGCGCTTGGAGGGCTTAGACGATGAGGCTTTTGCCTTTTTAGAGCTTCCCTTCTTTGTGCTCTGAGTAAGTTCTAGCTCCTCTTGCTCTAGGTAAAAGATTACCGCAGCGACATGCTCACAGACGGGACCCATGTCGTAAGGGCAGTCGCACGAGTACTCGGCGATGACCCTATTTCTGATGGAGAGCTTTACGGTGTACTCTTCGGATCCCTCCACAACAGCCTCGTAGTCCCCTAGGCGGATCTCTTCAGGCTCGTGTACGAACCCTTTCTTAAAGTACGAGAGTCCTCGCTTTAAGATGGGTTCGTCGATATACTCTTCAAAATGACTGAGAGGAATTTCCACAGGTTACTAGGTTGACCAGAGTGTCACTTAGAGGGTGGCGCCGAGCTGCTTGAGCTGCTGCTGTACCTCGTCGATGCGTAGCAGAGCATCGCTCTCTTTCTTGCGCTCGAGGGCGACAACTTCGGGCTTGGCGTTGGCGACAAACTTCTCGTTGGAGAGCTTCTTGCGAACGCCTGCGAGGAACTTCTCCTGATGGGCTAGCTCGCCACGCAGACGCTCTACGGTCTTCTCCACATCGATGGCGCCCGCCAGCTCGACGGAGTAGGGGACTGTGCCGATGATGAAGTGCTCGGCCGTATGCTCTTCCGACTGATGCGCCTCCACCTTCTTGAGAGCAGAGAGGTTGGCCAGCTTGATAACTAGCTCACTCATACGCTCGGGATGCTCGCCACTGGTGGTGAGTGTGAGCGACTGCTTGGTCGCTATCTGATGCGCACTGCGTATGCTACGTATCTTGGTGATCAGATCCACGGCATGCTCCATATCGGCGAGTAGCTGCTTGTCAGCCTGTAGCGTGTCGTCTAGATGAGCGTACATGATGGAGTCGCCCTCCTGGCGAGGTGCAACATCTTGCCAAAGCTCCTCCGTGATGAACGGCATGAAGGGGTGCAGCAAGATGAAGATCTGCTCGAAGTAGTGGATCGTTCGCTCGTAGACCTTACGGCTCATGCTGGTGCCGTAGGCGGGCTTGATAGCCTCTAGGTAAAGGCCGGAGAAGTCGTCTCGGACGAGCTTGTAGAGGAGCGTGACGGCATCGCTGATGCGGTACTTGTCGAAGAGGTCGTCTAGCTCGCTCATCGTCGAGGCGAGTAGCGACTCGAACCACTCCATAGCTACTAGGCTAGCAGCGTCTGGCTCGACCTCGTCGGAGACACTCTGCGTCTTGAGGAAGCGGTAGCTGTTCCAGATCTTATTGCAGAAGTTGCGTCCCTGCTCCACAAGGCTCTCGTCGTAAAGGAGGTCATTGCCGGCAGAGGTCGCCATCATAAGTCCTAGGCGCACGCCGTCGGCTCCGTACTTGTCCATTAGGTCGATAGGGTCGGGCGAGTTGCCGAGCGACTTAGACATCTTGCGTCCCTTGTCATCGCGTACGATACCCGTTAGGTAGACTTTGTCAAAGGGTCGATCTCCCATAAAGTGGTACCCCGCTATGATCATACGGGCTACCCAGAAGAAAAGGATGTCAGGCCCCGTGACTAGGACGGAGGTGGGGTAGAAGTATTTGAGGTCTTCCGTAGGCTCTGAACCGTCAATCTTGCCAAAGAGGCTGATAGGCCATAGCCAGGAGGAGAACCATGTGTCGAGACAGTCTGACTCTTGGTTGAGCTGCTCGAGGGTTAGGTTGCTATCGCCTGTCTCGTGCTTTGCTTTTGCCAAAGCCTCCTCAGCGGTAGCGGCTACGACAACCTGTCCGTTGGGTAGGTAGTAGGCTGGTATGCGATGCCCCCACCAGAGCTGACGGCTGATGCACCAGTCCTTGATGTTCTCCAGCCAGTAGCGATAGGTGTTGACAAACTTCTTCGGCACGAGCTGCACGGTGTCCTCGAGGACTGCCTGTAGAGCGGGCTTGGCCAGTTCAGACATCTTGAGGAACCACTGCATCGACAGCTTCGGCTCGATAGCTACATCGGTGCGCTCGCTGTAGCCGACACGGTTGGTGTAGTCCTCCTCGTGGTCAAGCAAGCCAGCCTCCTTGAGGTCTGCGACAATCTCCTTGCGGACTGCGAAGCGATCTTTGCCTGCATACTTGCCGCCGTGCTCATTGAGCGTGCCGTCGTTGTTGAAGATGTCTATCGTCTCCAGCTGATGCGTGATGCCGAGCTGGTAGTCGTTGATGTCGTGGGCAGGGGTGACCTTGAGACAGCCCGTACCGAACTCTAGGTCTACGTACTCATCCTCGATGATCGGGACGGAGCGACCTACGAGCGGGACGATGACCCGCTTGCCACGCAGATGATGGTAGCGAGGATCTGTCGGATTGATACAGACGGCCGTGTCGCCCATAATCGTCTCAGGGCGTGTCGTCGCTACGATGATGTAATCCTCTGTGCCCTCGATGAAGTAGCGGAGGTAGTAGAGCTTGCCCTGATGCTCCTTGAAGATAACCTCCTCGTCCGAGAGTGCTGTCTGTGCCTTGGGATCCCAGTTGACCACGCGTACTCCACGGTAGATGAGTCCCTCCTCGTAGAGCTTGCAGAAGACATTGATGACCGACTCTGAGCGCTCCTCATCTAGGGTAAAAGCTGTACGACTCCAATCGCACGATACACCTAGTCTGCGCAACTGGCTGAGGATGATGCCGCCATACTTGTCGGTCCACTCCCAAGCATGCTTGAGGAAGTCCTCTCGTGTGAGCTGATTCTTCTGAATGCCTTGCTTAGCAAGCTGCTCTACCACCTTAGCTTCCGTAGCAATCGAGGCGTGGTCAGTGCCAGGCACCCAGCAAGCGTTATAACCCGATATGCGAGCACGACGGATGAGTATGTCCTGGATCGTGTTATTGAGCATATGCCCCATATGCAGTACGCCCGTCACGTTGGGCGGTGGCATAATGATCGTGTAGGGCTTCTTGCTGTGATCCACGTGTGCCTCAAAGAGCTTGTGGTCTAGCCAGTACTGGTACCACTTAGTCTCGACACCCGCAGGATCGTAGACACTAGTTATCTGAGAAGTGATAGAATCGTCTTGCATTGCTTATAGTCTGTCGTGATATTTGGTACAAAGGTACTGAAATATCAAGCTAATCTCAATAGTGTCCTAAACGTTTTGCAGGAGTTTTTCTAGGGAATGTACGGTCGAAAAAAATATGCCGTATTATTTTGCTGTTCAAAATATTGTTCGCACCTTTGCGAACAAGAAAGGAGAATTGGAATGAAAGAAAAACGATACACAACAGAGCAGAAACAGATTGCTCGGTTTGCCAAAGCAATGGGACATCCGGCACGGGTGGCTATTCTTGCTTTCTTGGCAAAACAAGAGAGTTGCTTCTTCGGTGACATTCACGAAGAACTGCCCATTGCCAAAGCAACCGTTTCGCAGCATTTGAAGGAATTGAAAGATGCCGGCTTAATTCAGGGAGAAATAGAAACGCCCAAAGTCCGGTATTGTATAAACCAGGAGAACTGGGAACTTGCCCGAAAGTTGTTTGCAGCTTTTTTGGGAGACTGTAAATGTAAAGATAGATCGTGCTGTGAATAGCAGTACCTTTTTTTGGAATACCAGTTCGTAGTTCTGCGAACTACGACTATTGTATCAACTTTAAAGTAGAATGACAATGGAAATTAAAGTATTAGGGACTGGGTGTTCAAGCTGTAAAGCCTTGTACGAAACTGCCAAACAAGCTATTTCAGAATTAGGTTGCGAAGCAACCCTTGTCAAAGAGGAAGATTTATTGAAAATCATGGAGTATAACATTTTAGGGCTTCCGGCTTTGGTGATTGACGAGAAAGTCGTATCAGCCGGGAAAAAGTTATCCCTTGCAGAAGTAAAAGAATTGATAACCAAATAACAATGAGCTATGAGAGAATTATTTTATCTACTGATTACAACGCTGGTCTTAGTTTCCTGTAGTAACGGTTCAAGGGAAAAGACTGGAGAAAATCAAGCGGAAGAAACACAGTCTAACCGCATAGAGGTTCTTTATTTTCATGGAGCGCAGCGGTGTATCACTTGCCGGGCGATAGAAGCAAATACAGAAGCCCTTTTGGATAGCCTTTATTCAAAAGAAAAAGCAGACGGCAGAATTATCTATAAAGTGATAGATATTTCAAAGAAAGAGAATGAAGCGATTGCAGACAAGTACGAAGTGACATGGTCGTCTTTGTTTGTAAACAGCTGGATAGACGGAAAAGAGAATGTAAACAATATGACCGAGTTTGGTTTTTCCAATGCGAAAAATGCACCGGACAAGTTTAAAGAGGGAATTAAAAGCAAGATTGACGAATTGTTAAAGCAGTTGTAAGATGGACTTTCTTCAATCGCTATTAGACAACAGTTCTATTCCTGCTATTACAGCTTTTATACTGGGGCTTTTAACGGCGGTCAGCCCGTGTCCGTTAGCAACCAACATAACGGCATTGGGATTTATTAGTAAGGACATAGAAAACCATCACCGGATATTTATAAACGGTCTGCTTTATACTTTTGGCAGAATAGTAAGCTATACGGTTCTTGGCTTTATCCTTATCCCTATCCTCCGTGAGGGTGCAAGTATGTTTATGGTTCAAAAAGCCGTAAGCAAGTATGGGGAAATGCTGATTGCTCCAGCGTTAATCATCATCGGAATATTTATGCTCGATGTAATAAAACTCAATCTGCCGAAAATCAATATCGGCGGAGAAAGCTTGAAAAAGAGGACTAAAGGCGGTTGGGGGGCTATGCTATTGGGTATTTTATTCGCCCTTGCTTTTTGTCCTACCAGTGGAGTATTTTATTTCGGTATGCTCATACCTATGTCAGCAGCGGAAACGGGCGGGTATCTCTTACCTGTTATTTACGCTATTGCTACGGGATTACCCGTAATCCTTGTTGCATGGATTTTAGCGTACAGTGTTGCCGGACTGGGTAAGTTTTATAGCCGGACGCAAATATTCGAGAAATGGTTTCGTAAAATAGTTGCCATCCTCTTTATTGCGGTAGGAATTTATTATGCAGTAGTCTTTTATCTATAAACATGGAGTATCACCTTAAACAAAAAACAGTATGAAGAAGATAGAAATTTTCGACCCGGCAATGTGTTGCCCTACGGGCCTTTGTGGAACAAACATTGACCCTGAATTAATGCGTATTGCGGTTGTTATTGAAACATTGAAGAAGCGGGGTATCATCGTTACCCGTCATAATTTACGTGACGAACCGCAAGTATACGTAAGTAATAAGACGGTAAACGAGCATCTGCAAAAACATGGAGCGGAAGCACTGCCTATTACTTTAGTGGACGGTGAAATCGCCGTTTCAAAAACCTATCCTACCACCAAACAAATGAGTGAATGGACGGGTATCAATTTGGATTTTATGCCAGTAAAATGAGTACTCATCAGCTAATTGTATGGAAATGAGGATATTTAACTTGTCAGATATAGATTTGACGAAATACCTTTTCTTCACCGGAAAGGGCGGTGTTGGAAAAACTTCGATTGCTTGTGCTACTGCGGTAGGCTTGGCAGATAATGGAAAGAAAATACTTCTTATCAGTACAGACCCGGCTTCAAACCTGCAAGATGTGTTTAATCAAACACTGAATGGACACGGCACGGATATTCAAGAAGTACCCGGCTTAACGGTCGTTAATCTCGATCCGGAAGAGGCTGCAGCCGAATACAGGGAAAGCGTTATTGCCCCTTTCCGGGGACAACTGCCCGAAAGTGTAATTCAGAATATGGAAGAACAACTCTCAGGCTCTTGTACGGTAGAAATTGCGGCTTTCAACCAGTTTTCCGATTTTATCACGGATGCTGATAAAGCAAAAGAGTACGACCATATTATCTTTGATACAGCTCCCACGGGACACACGTTACGAATGTTACAATTACCATCAGCGTGGAGTACATTCATTAGTGAGAGTACGCACGGTGCATCTTGCTTAGGTCAATTATCTGGTTTGGAAGAACGGAAAGGTATCTATAAGCAGGCAGTTGAAACACTTTCGGATGCAAACGCAACCCGCTTAGTATTGGTTAGCCGTCCTGAAATCGCTCCATTGAAAGAAGCCGCACGTTCTTCACATGAATTGCAATTACTGGGAATTAAAAACCAGCTATTGGTAATCAACGGACTTTTGCTGCAATTAGATGAAGCCGATAACGTATCAAAACAGATATATGACAGGCAGCAAAATGCTCTAAAACAGACCCCTGAGGAACTGCTGGAATATCCGTCTTATTATGTTCCTTTGCGGTCATACAATCTATCTAATATTGCGAATATCCGTCGGATGCTTTACAATGATAATCTAACAAATGATGCGAACTATCAGCGGATTACCGATGCCAAAGGGATGGATGAACTGGTAAACGACCTCTATCAATCAGGAAAAAGAGTCGTTTTTACTATGGGAAAAGGAGGTGTGGGAAAAACCACTGTCCTCTTCCTGAAAAAAGTACACAGTTGGGAAGGTGTTACTGAGATGGTACTC
>UQDF01000009.1 GCA_900539765.1 uncultured Porphyromonas sp.
CGAAGGTAATCATTTAAGTCTTTCGACCCACCCCTGGGGGCTAGCCCCCAGGGGTAGGTGCTTTTATACGCTTCGTGTTGCACTTACTACTGGAAATTGCGGGACCTTACCCTATAATGGGTCTAAAAAACTCTGTTTTTGATGCATATATAACTGCTTTCATCTGATCTTCATAGATGCACACCACAGAGCTAGAGAGCACTCCCCGCAGATTCGCTCCAATTCCCACGTGGCAAATCTCAATTCTCTACGGAGAAACAAAAAAATATCCACGTAGGTAAGAAAAAATACTTCGGAGGAATCAAACGATAAGTCCGAAGAAATGATTCGCCCCCACGTGGAGAATAAAAAACAGCCACGTAGAGATTTGGAATTCTCCACGTGGCTATCGGGTTAGAGAGATTAGATGTTAGAGGTTAAAGACGAGTGATCCTTTGTAGGGGCGGACCTGCGTGTCCGCCCGTTCTCGTCAGAGCGTTGTATGCGATATGGGCGGACACGCAGATCCGCCCCTACACGAATCACATCAACATGAAAAGTCCAGCCATCAGACGCTGTAACACTAGTATTCGTGGGGCACTCTGTAGGCTTTACTCTCTTGTCTCTGATGTTGTATTAATGACATATTCCCACAGCGGATCGTCCCCAAGCTGGGTCGTACCCTTAGTCTCAGAGATAGATCTATCGGGAACAAGTCTCTTCTCTCCACATCTTGTCTGATCGGGACGCACAAAAGACTTACTGCTAGTATAACCCTTAAAGCCACTGTTGGGGAGCGTAAATCCGATTACATCTCCATAGTGGCAAGGAGCGAAGGCACAGGGTGAGCTAGCATCTTCAAGGATAAGGGCCACCCCTGCATCCTGTGCTACAGTTGCAAGCATCCCAGCGCTACTGAAGGTCTTCTCTCCAACAAATATGTAGACGTCTCCCTTAAAAGTTCGTCGAGGTGTGTGGCTCTGATCGCGTGACATTTGACTTTGACCGTCTGTATGGATCAGGTCACTAAAAGTCTTTCCATCGATCATCTTTCCAGAGTACGCTTTCGGAATCCTCTCGGACACGGAGGGGTAGTTTCTCCTCCACAACTCAGACACTCGTAGGTGATATGTATAGTGTGAGGTGTCCTCTCTTTGCGAAGGTAAATACTGAAGTAGCATATCGCCAAGCATACTATTGCCACCTGAATTGTAGCGAAGATCTATGATCAGTGTGTGCGTATGAAGCGAGTCCATCTCTTGAAACATCTGATCAATAAAGTCCGAAAAACGAGGTAGAGAGGATAGGTATGCCTCCTCTTGAGGGGTTAGTTTATATCCACTTGGCTTGGACGTAGTAATGCGACTATACTCGGTCTGATAGTCTTTCATTGCGTTCATCTGGAGGTAAGCAACTCCTGGAGCAGCCATCACGTCATACCAGTACAGAGCTTTGCGTGGAGCAGTAAGCTTGTTGTAATGCATCGCTTTCGGACTGCTATACAGCTCTACTCTATCACTCACAGATATGGGCGAGATAAAGATGGAGTCCATATCAGCAAATGTGACTTTTAAAGTATCCAAGCCTAGAGATCTCCAATAAATACAGAATGAACCCAAAGCACTTACTTGCGAGAGCGAGTACTGCACATTGTCCGCACTGATATAGCGCCTAAGCGTATCGACAATATCTAGGATGGGGATGTCACAGATGGACTTAATCTCCTGTCCTACACAGCTCTGAAGGGTCTTAGGTGCTGTCATGAGACGCACGGTAGGGTACTCTTCGAACCCTAGCCTAATTGGGTAGTAAGTCTTAAAAAGTGCAGTGTCAAGAGTCAGCGTAGTGTGACCGTCACCCATCAAACTCGTAAATTGCTGAAGAAGGAGGTACGAATCGGAAGGAGTATCGACGTGCTTGGCTAGCTGATAAAACTTAGCTAGTTCACTATCCAGACTAATCGCAAAGCCCTCCTCAAGCATTTTAGGGTGACTCTCTTTTAGAAGTTTGCCAAGCACTTGTAGATCCCTTTGTGTGGCGTTCTCCTCTTGGGTTAGAGTGGCTGGGCTGGGGCTGTCTGCAAATGTGATAACGTCTTGAGCGTAAGCGTTGAACGCTAACAGACATAGACATAACGATCTCAGTAAGTAGGGAACAAATCTACTCGTCATAATGGCAGGGCTTTGTGTGATTGATGGGTGAATGCACTTGATAGAGTGAATGCTAGAGCGAAGGTACTAAAAGCTTGTGAGGGAGCCTAACACTTAATTTCGCAAATAGACTAACCCGCTGGGACGTGTAACCTGCTGTAGGGGTGCTCGGCGAGTATCGAGCGGGAGGGCGTCCGTTGTATCAAGGTGATACGTGTAATCCGTCGCTTTCTAGGCTCATATGCAAGCGAAATGCGAAGTTTTTCTCGTTTCGGAAGCTCGGTCGACTTCTCTTCGGGTGAACCGCTCGGCGGGGTGGGGGCTCCCACCGTAGGGGCGGACCTGTGTGTCCGCCCGTCCTCACCTGAGCGTAGTCTATTCTGCGGGCGGACACGCAGGTCCGCCCCTACACAAGCTACGTCAGCACGACAATTCCACTCATCAAACGCTGTAACCCCGATCTCCGTAGGGGCTACACGTCTCGCTGCACTACAGCGTAAAATTTGCGCAAAGATGAGGGGGCGACACCCAGACTCATTGGTCTAAGTGCCGCCCCCTTTATTAAGGTTCGTCTGCTGACCCTACTACACGGGATCAGCGAGCGTGACTAGTACTTGATCTCCTCGTCTTGACCCATCTCGTGACGGGTGATCTTCTTGCGATCGATGGCACGCCAAGCGAAGAAAATGTACGCTAGGACAAACGGGATCAGCAGCGAGACGATGCTCATAGCCTTCAGCGTGTAGGGGCTGGAGCTACTGTTTTGGATCGTCAGCGAACTATTGATATCTGCTATCGAGGGGTAGTAAGCGGTATTGTTGTACCCGAGGATGAGGAGCAAGCTCAGGACAGCGAGGACGACACCGACCCCTTCGAGCCAGATACCCTTGCGGTAGCCTTTCTTGACCAGCGTGAGGATCACGCCCGCTAGCACCAGTACCACGCCCACAAGGAAGAAGACGAGGATCACTGGCATAGCGAGGAAGTTGTGCAGATACTTGTACTGCACGAGGCTCACGGCACCTGTGGCGGGATCGACGTCATACCCTTTGGTTACCATGAGGAAGACCACATAAGCGACGAAGAGGACGACAAAGATCACTGCATTGGGTAGCAGGCTCTTGCGAGCATGCTCATAAGCGACCTCATCGTCTATGTTATTGATGAAGTATAGGAGCGCCGTAGTGCGTGCCAGGAAGAGGAGCGTCACACCGAGTACCACATTCCAGGGGTTGAAGATAGCCTCCAGTCCGTGTAGCTGTAGTCCTGTGAGAGGATCGGGCTGCCATACGGAGATGGTCTGCATAGAGGCTCCGAGGTCGTAGATAGCACTCTTGTCCACGATGAAGTTACCTCCCGTGAAGAGCGTCGAGACCGCAGCACCTAGGAGTACTGGAGCCAAGACACCGTTGATAAAGAGGAAGGTCTGGAAGGTCTTCTTGCCCCAAACATTGCCATGCTTAGACTGATACTCGTACGAGACAGCCTGTATGACGAAGGTCAAGCAAATCAAGATCCACACCCAGTAAGCTCCACCGAAGCTGGTCGAGTAGAAGAGCGGGAAGGAGGCAAAGAAAGCACCTCCGAAGGTGACCAGCGTCGTGAGTGTAAACTCCCACTTACGACCTGTCGAATTGACAATCATACGCTGCAGCGGCTCGTCACGACGCGCTGCAAAGATAAAGGTCTGTCCGCCCTGCACAAAGAGCAGGAAGACAAGCAGGGCTCCCAGCAGTGAGACTAGAAACCACCAGTATTGCTGTAGAAATGCGTAGTCCATTATGATAGTGTGTCTATGGGGTTAGTGATTACTTACTCTCACGCTTGCTAAAGAGCTGCTCTACATCATTTAGATGAGACTCAGGGCCATGCTTGATCGCCTTGACCATGATGCTCACCTCCGCAATAAGGAGGATCGTAAAGAGTACGGCAAAGATGATGAACGTGGTCATCACGTTGGCGGGAGCCAGCTTAGAGACAGCGGCATTCAGCGGGAGCATATCCTGGATAGCCCATGGCTGACGACCCATCTCGGCGACGACCCATCCAGCCTGACTGGCGATCCACGCTAGCGGGATGCAGATGACCGTGATGATGTGTAGCCAGCGATAACGTGCAAACTCCTCAGCACTCTTCTTACGCTGCAAGATCCAGATGAGGAGAAGGACAAGAATAAAGAGGAAGCCACAACCGACCATAATACGGAAGGCGTAGTACATGAGCGGTACATTGGGTACGAGATCCGCCTTGTCCTGGACATAGCCATAGCCAAAGTGGTCGAAGTTCTCCTGTATGATTGCATTCTGACGCTCCATCTCGGCAGCGTCACCAGCCTTCTGCGCTTCGCCATAAGCAGCGAGTGCCTCGATAGCAATCTTGCCACGACGCATACGCTCATCAGCAGAGAGTGCTTGGTTGCCATCCATATCGTAGTAACCACCCTCTAGGATATTGTTGATACCTGGCACGTAGCCACTGGTAGAGCGTGTACCCAGCCATGAGAGCATAGAGGGCATCTTGAAGTTGAAGACGAATGGATCTTGATTCTCCTCAGCCAGTGGCGTGAGCTTGTTACAGTCGAGCAGACCGATAGCGCTGAGCCCTAGTCCCTTGCCGTCAGCAGTCTTGCCGTCGGGGGTGCTTTCGCCAGCATCATAGAGCGCCTCCATAGCAGCGAGCTTCATAGGCTGACGCTGAGCCACGTTGTAGCCAGAGGTATCTCCCGTGAAAGCAGTGAGCAAGGCGGCGATCAGTCCGAAGGGAGCGATGATACGACTATTGGCCAGTGCAAACTCCTTGTGCTTGCCACGAAGGATGTAGATGGCGCAGATACCCAGCGCAAAGACAGAGCCGAGCGTCCAGGAGGAGATGGTCGTATGCCAGAACTTATTGACCGCCGTACTAGAGAGCGCCACGGCCCAGAAGTCGGTCATCTCACTACGTACGGTAGCGGGGTTGAAGGTCATACCGACAGGGTCTTGCATCCAAGCATTGGCAACAAGAATCCAAACGGCCGAGATGGTCGCACCGATGACGGTCAGCCAGGTAGAGGCTAGGTGGAAGCCACGGCTCACCTTGTTCCACCCAAAGAACATGACAGCGATGAAGGTCGCCTCCATAAAGAAAGCGAGGATACCCTCGATAGCTAGTGGAGCTCCGAAGATATCACCCACGAGCCAGCTATAGTTAGACCAGTTAGTCCCAAACTCAAACTCGAGGATGAGTCCCGTGGCGACGCCGATGGCAAAGTTGATACCAAAGAGCTTCTGCCAAAACATCGCCCACCGCTTCCACTCGGGGCGATTGGTGCGATAGTACTTAGTCTCAGCTATCGACATGATCACACCCAGTCCGAGCGTGAGTGGCACAAAGAGCCAGTGATAGCATGCGGTCAGAGCAAATTGCAATCTAGACCAGAGGAGTAAAGCGTCTACATTCATTATGCTATATAGTTAAGTTATTGATTGTCTTGATGAAGCGTGTCGATGACAGGTGCCGTAAGCTGATGCTGCACGAACTCGATCTGCGCCTTCTGGTCTCCCTGCTGGGCGATCACCCGCGGGAAGAAGATAGGACGCAAGATGGCAAACATGATAAAGAGCTTGATGGCTACAATAATCCACAGCAGACGGCTCGTACGGCTTTGACTCCGCAGCCCGTCACGATAAAGGTCGTAAAACCAGCGAAGCACCCCGCGGGACTTCTGTGCTGTACCAGTAGATTCTGTATTCATACTTATCGACACTAGCTGATATCTGCGACAAATGTAATGTTTCTACACTAAAGAAGAGGTATTCAGGTGAAATATGTCACGAGAAAGAACGATTTTGTCAAGTCAACCACGCCTCCCTCGACCTATCGCGAGGATAGACTCGGGGATGATCTGGTGCAGCCAGTCGATCACCTCGCCATCGGTCGCCTCCTCAGCAAGTGCTACGATGATGGTGTCGTACCCCGCCACACTACCGAGCGTGAGCGACGACAAGGAGCTGTCGAGGATGGTCGCTATAGACTGCGCAAAGCCAGGCTCCGTGCGGATCACCAGCATCTGCCCCGAGAGGGCGTACGAGCGGAAGCCGACCGTCGGAGAGATTAGTCCCGTGGGCTGCGTCGTGACAGCGTCAGCTTGTGGCATCAGGGGGAGCTGATAGCACGACTTGAAGGAGCCAGGGCGCACCCCCTTGGTAGCGCCCAGCTCAGAGAGATAGGTCGAGAGCGTCCCCTGCGTGATGGATATGTTACGTCCTCGCAATAGCTCGAGGAGCATCGCTTGGTCTGTTACTTCGTGGGTCCTCAGCAGGTCGGCGATGACACCGAGCCGCTGACTCTTCGTTTGCTTACTCATTATGGTACTCAGGGGTGATACTTCGATGGCACAAATGTACTCTTTTATTCCTATCCTAGACAAGTCGGAGCGAAGCGTTGACGGCACCTTTGCCCTAGTAGAGGAGGGTGGCGACGAGCGGGAGGTGGTCGCTGGGACCGGCGAGGTAGCTGTCGCCGCCGTACGTTCGTCGTGGACGACCCCACGGGGCTGGGCTCTCGTGCATATACTTCTGTGGGGGCAGGGCTATGCGTACCGTCTCTAGCTCTAGACGCGGATAGCGAGTCTCGGCAAGTAGCGTGCGGGAGACGAAGAGTCGGTCGATGCGCTCCCAGTAGCCTCGGTAATAGTAGCTCCCTGGGGGCATCGTCTTGAGTTGCTCATCGGTAAATGGGGGCGTGAGGTCTACCATCGCTAACGAATCGCTTTGAGATAGGTAGGCGTGATAGGAGGCAGCCCAGCTGTCTGTCAAGCCATCTTCTGGTGTGGCATTGAAGTCGCCCACGACGACGATGCTTTGCTCTGGATTAGCCCTCAAGAGGCTATCGGTACGCGTGCGGAGCATCTCGATGAGCGCAGCACGAGCCGTCTCTGCGGTAGCACCTCCTCGGCGTGAGGGGAGGTGGCAGACGATGAGCGAGAGCGGCGCTGCGGAGGGGAGGCGACCAGAGACGAAGAGCAGGTTGCGTGTCGGGTAGATGCTGTCGGGCGTGATGCGTAGGGGCCACTCCTCGGTCTGCTCTACGGCAAAGCGGTCTGCGTCATAGAGCAATGCCACGTGAGAGCCACGGCGGTCGGAGCCTGTGGCGCAGATGGTCTTGTAGTTGCCCCCTCGTAAGAGCGTGTGGTGCGCCAACTGCTCGAGCGCCTCTACGCTCTCGACCTCTTGTAGTGCTATGAGGGCGGGTATATCCCAAGCGGTCGCATGAGAAATCACCTCGGCTAGCTGATGGCACTTGCGCTTCATACGCTCTGCCGTCCACCCTTTGCGGGCTGTGGGGAGGTACTCGCGATCATCCCAGCGGGTGCTGGGGATGGTGTCAAAGAGGTTCTCCACATTGTATGAGACAATGGTAAACCTCTGCTGCGCTACTAAGTGGTGCGAACCACAGAGCAGCAGAAAGAATAGCATTAACCCACGAAAGCGTACGAAGCGACTGTTGCATAAAGGCGAATCGCGGTGTTGCTTTCGGGATTCGGCTTCGGTCACATACGGAGGTATGCTCCCTTCAGACCTCACCCTCAGTGCCTTGCGCTTCATCCTTTCTGCAAAGTCTAGGAAGATGGAGCTGGTCATCTCAAATAAAAAAGGAAGCGACGCTCCCATAGAGTCTACTGTCTCTACGAGAGCGTCGCTTTACGTTGATATGTTGATATAGTGTCTAGATTACCAGACCACGACACGCTCCTCAGGAGCAATGTACATGGGGTCACCAGGCTGGACGTTGAATGCCTCATAGAAGGCATCGACGTTCTTCAGTGCCTGATTGACACGATAGATGCCCAAGCTGTGTGGGTCGATCTTGGTCAGACGAACCTCCTCCTCGGGAGTGATGTTTTGTCCCCATACACGAGCGTAACCGATGAAGAAGCGCTGTGCTGGTGTGAAGCCGTCAATCTTCTCGACCGTCTTGCCCTCGAGCTGCTTCTGGAGTGCTAGGTAAGAGACTAGGAGACCGCCCTGGTCAGCGATATTCTCACCGAGCGTTAGGTGACCATCAGCGTTGAGGTTGTCATTGATCTTGATCTGGCTGAACTGCTGAGCGAGACGCTCCGTAGAGTTCTTGAAGTTCTTCTTGTCAGCATCGGTCCACCAGTTGTTCATATTACCGACAGCGTCAAAGGCACTACCCTGGTCATCAAATCCGTGCGTCATCTCATGACCGATGACCACACCGATAGCACCGTAGTTGACAGCGTCATCAGCGTTGATGTTGAAGAAAGGAGGCTGTAGGATACCAGCTGGGAAGCAGATCTCATTCGTCGTAGGCATGTAGTAAGCGTTGACGTCCTGAGGATTCATAAGCCAGCGAGAGCGATCGACTGGCTGACCCAGCTCAGACATATTGAAGTCGTGCTCGAACTGGATAGCGCAGCGGAGGTTCTCCACAAAGCTATTGTCCTCAGAGATGTTGAGCTTAGAGTAGTCCTTCCACTTGTCAGGGTAACCGATCTTGACGGTGAAGTTAGAGAGCTTCTCGATAGCCTTCTGCTTCGTATCACCAGACATCCACTCGAGCTGAGAGATACGATCCTTGAGCGCAGCCTGTAGGTTGCTGATCATCGTCTCCATACGCTCCTTAGCCTCTGCGGGGAAGTACTTCTTAACATAGACCTCTCCAAGTGCCTCACCAAGCGTGCCATTGAGGAGGTTGACAGCACGACGCCAGCGTGGGTGCATCTCCTTGACACCTGAGAGTGTGGTGGAGTAGAAGTCGAAGCTAGCCTGTACAAAGTCGTCCGAGAGATAGCTAGCATAGCCGTCGATGGTCTGTGCTAGGAGGTAATCCTTGAGTGCCTGTAGGTCTGCCGTGGGGAACCACTTACTAAACTTCTTGAAGAAGTCTAGCTGACCACCATTCCAAGACTCTAGATTCTGAAGGTTACGACCCTCGATGTAGCGAGCCCAGTCGAAGCCAGGGTTGTCAGCGACAAACTGCTTGACCTCGACCTTGTTGAAGTTGTGCTCTACATCACGCAGCTCCGTCTGCGAGTAGCACATATCAGCGAGTACGTTGCTGATGGCGATATTGTTCTTCGCAATGCGCTGCGCATCCTCGGCAGAGTAGCCAGCGAGCTGAGCGATGCGCTCGATGTACTGGTTGTAGGCCTTGATGATCTCCGCATTCTTTGGATCTGTGTAGTACTCCTTGTTGCCCAGAGCCAGACCAGTCTGATTGAGGTTGAAGATATTCATATCGCTATTCTCAGCATCGGCCATAACGTATGTGCCGAAGAAAGTAGCATCCCCCTTGTTGTCCTGCTGAGCTGCGAAGTCTACGAGCGCCTCCTTAGAGTCGATTGCCTCGATAGCCTTTAATTCGTCTAGGATAGGCTGAGCGCCTAGCTCGTTGCGCTTGACACTGTCGATAGCCTGCTTGTATAGTACAGAGACGCGATACTCATTGGTACCAGCCTTGTAGCTGCCCTGAGCTAGCTCATCGACGATGCCGTGGATCTGCTCGAGCGAGCGGTCACGTAGCACGTCGAAGGTGCCGAAGCGACTGTAAGCCGGCTTCAGTGGATTAGCCTTGATCCAGCCACCATTGACATAGTGGTAGAAGTCATCCTGTGGACGCACGAGGGTGTCCATATCAGCTAGATTGATAGCTGGGATGATCTCCTCATTGGTTTGAGTCTCCTGCTTCTTATTACAAGCAGAGAACGTAATAGATGCTGCGCATAGAGCAGCAACTAGTAGCTTGCGATTGTTCATATTCGATTGTTCGATTTCAAAAATGATTCATAAGTTGAGAGAGAGCCTATCTAAAGCAAAGGAGACGGGTAGACACCCGCGTCGGTCAACTTCGCCAGATGCTCTATGACCATATCACGATCAGAGGCATAGGTAGCGCCAAACCAGCGTGCATCGGTGCTCAAGACCTGTACCTGTGCTAATCCCTGACGGATCAGCGTGTCGACAACTGTCGGGATAAAGAACTCCGACGTAGGCTCATTGATATGCTCCCTAAGGAAGTCCACAAAGAGTCTCTCCGAGTGCTCCAGGTAGTCCGGCGTAAAGCCCCAGAGGTTCATCGATACGAGTGTGCCACGAGCTATGGATAGCTTCTTGCCGTCATGCATACTGACTATCTCGTGACTCTCATTCTCGTGGATATTCTTATGCTCTGTGATGTGCATCAGATAGCCCTCGGGCGAAGCCTTACATACGCCCCGGCTCACACTACCCTCAGCAGTGAGTGTACTCTCGATGTCGTAAGCGACCATACAGTAGGCACCACGGCTATCAGCGGGTAGCCCAGAGAGGTAGTCACTCATCGTCTGAAAAGCCTCACGACCATAGAAGTCGTCAGCATTGATCACTGCAAAAGGGCCATCGATCTCAGGAGCAGCCATCATGAGCGCATGATTAGTACCCCATGGCTTGGTGCGCTCAGCAGGCGCGGTAAAGTCTTCGGGCAGAGAGTCTATCTCCTGATAGACGACCGCCGTGTCGATAGCGTTTTGGTACTTCTGTAGCACCTGCTCTTTGAATTGCTCTGCAAAAGCGTGACGTATGACAAAGACCACCTTGCCAAAGCCGGCTCGGATCGCATCAAAGACGGAGTAGTCCATAATACTCTCGCCCGCCGGGCCCAACTTGTCTAGCTGCTTGAGTCCGCCATAGCGACTGCCCATGCCAGCAGCCATAATGACTAGTGTAGGTTTCATTCGATCGTTACTTGTTAAGTGTGTGTAGGGAGCGCCACTCTATGAGAAGAGCATACTCCTTTTTCTATTATTGAGGATAGTGTGTATTTGATTCGTCTAGATGCTCTAGCACCTCCTCTAGATATCGTCGTGACTCCTCACGAGCCAGCTCTAGGTTGTGTAGCTTGTAGTTGCCACAGTCACGAGGCGCCACGCCAGGCACGGCACCCTCATAGTGCGCTACAAAGTCAAAGGCACGACGGAGCAGGTCTGCTATATCAAGCGGATTAAGGTCTCCTACCATAATTAGGTAGTTGCCCGTCAAGCACCCCATCGGTCCCCAGTAGATGATACGATTGCCCCACTCGGGATCGTTACGCAGATAGGTCGCTACGAGATGCTCTATCGTATGCAGCGCACTCAAGTCGAGCACAGGCTCACGATTAGGAGCCTTCATACGTATGTCGAAGGTGGTCACTACCCGATCGCCCACGAGGTCACGACGAGAGACATAGACACCACGCTTGAGACGCTCGTGATCTATGGTAAAGCTTGGGATATCCTTCATTACTTCAGGCTACATAAGTTACTTTTTCTCGCTATACTCGAGAACGCCAGGCTCTATCTCTAGTGGGTTATCGTAGAAGGTGGGATAGTTAAAGAGCCGAGCTGGACGCTCACCCCACAGCGTGATCTTGTCGCCTGTGATGTGAAGCATACTTCCCTCTCGCAGACCTAGCACGTCGCAGTTAGGATTGTACTTGACAAACTCACGGATACGCTGCTCGCGCGTCTCACCGCCATGTCCCTCAGGATGCGCATCGAGGTAGTGCGGATTGATCTGGAAGGAGATCAGCCCCAGCGCCTGCGTCGTATCGGGATAGCAGATAGGCATATCGTTTGTCGTCATGATCGTCGGGCAGGCGAGGTTAGAGCCAGCACTCCAGCCCACGTAGGGGATGCCGTCCTCGAGGACGCGCTCGCGGATCAGCTTCATGGCGCCCATATCTTGTAGTTGCTTGAGGAGTGCCCATGTATTGCCACCACCCACCATAATAGCCTGAGCAGAGGCGATAGCTTGTAGTGGCTTCTCGTAGGTGTGTAGTCCTGTCACATTAACTCCGTAGCCACCGAGTGCATTATTAACCTTGGCCACATACTCATCCCAGCTATAGGTGATAGCGGCATAAGGGACAAAGAGTACATCCTGAGCCACTGGACCTAGGAAGCGACCGATCTCCTCGGCAGCATAGCCCAGATAGGGTTGCCCCTGAGACGCGGAGTTGGATATCAGTAAGAGTTTCTTCATGTCTATACCAGATTGGTTGAGATAATCTAGTCGCAAAGGTACAAAATAGAAACACACGGCTCCACATTATAATGGTTAGAGATTAAAAGTTAGAGAAGGTGCCTATCATCGGACGCACTGCGAGGAGGATTTATCACCTTTTGCAGAAAAGTCGTACCTTCGTAACGGCACCAACCGAACTGATATGGATCAAGACAATCGCGATATAGAGCAAGAGCACGAGAAGGAGGAGACCACTCCTACAGATATAGAAGTTGCATCGACCAGCACCGACCCGAGTGACGAGAGCTACGTGGCTCCCGAAGAGGAGGAGGGCGAGGGACGCCTGCATACCCTCGGCGGGATGTACCGCCACTGGTTCCTCGACTACGCATCGTACGTAATCCTCGAGCGTGCCGTGCCTCACATTGAGGACGGACTCAAGCCAGTGCAGCGTCGTGTGCTCTACACGATGCACCTGATGGAAAACGGCACCCTCCACAAGGTTGCCAAGATCGTCGGTGCTACGATGGCATACCACCCACACGGTGACGCCTCGATCAATGATGCTTTGGTACAGCTCGGTCAGAAAGGCTATCTCATCGACACACAGGGTAACTGGGGTAACATACTCACAGGCGATGAGGCGGCCGCTGGGCGATACATCGAGGCTAAGCTCTCCAATTTTGCCCTCGAGATACTCTTTGGCGACAAGATCACCCCCTGGATGAAGAGCTACGACGGCAAGTCGCGCGAGCCAGTTTACCTGCCCGCCCGCTTCCCACTATTGCTAGCGCAAGGTGCCGAGGGCATCGCCGTGGGTCTCTCCTGCAAGATCCTCCCGCACAATCCCAAGGAGCTTATTGAGGCTGCCTGCGCTTATCTGCGTGGAGAGCCTTTTACCCTCTACCCAGACTTCTCCACGGGAGGTATCATCGATGTAGATCGTTACAACGATGGCAAGCGGGGCGGACAGGTCAAGAGCCGCGCACGCATCGAGCGTATCGAGGATCGTGTGCTGAGTGTGCGTGACCTGCCCTTTGGCAAGACCACCTCGACGCTCATTGACTCAATCCTAAAGGCTAATGATAAGGGACTAATCAAGATCAAGCGCATAGACGATATGACCGCCGAGACGGCCGACATACGCATCTACCTGCCTGTAGGTGTCTCGGCCGATAAGACGATCGACGGACTCTACGCCTTCACCGATTGCGAGGTCTCTATCTCGCCCAATGCGTGTGTCATCGAGGACGATAGGCCACGCTTCCTCGGTGTGAGCGACCTGCTACGTCACTCGGTAGAGCATACACGAGGATTGCTAGAGGAGGATCTGCGCTTACAGCTCCACGACCGTCAGGAGGAGTATATGGGCGCTTCGCTAGAGCGAATCTTCATCGAGCATCGTATCTATAAGTTACGCACCTTTGAGGAGGCTCCTGACCAGCAGACAGCTCTAGATGTGATCCGCAAGGCTCTAGAGCCTATCGTGGGCGACTCCCTGTTGCGACCCATCACGGACGATGACTTAGCGCGTCTCCTAGAGATCAAGATGGCACGGATTCTCAAGTTTAACCTAGAGAAAAACGAGCAGCTCATCCTGCGCCTCACCGAGGAGATGGCGCAGATACAGCACCACCTAGACCACCTCACCGACTACACGATACACTACTACAGCTCGCTCCTAGAGGAGTATGGCGCTGGCTGGGAGCGACGCACTCAGATCGGACACTTCGGGACGATCGAGGCTACGAAGGTGGTCGAGGAGAACCTCAAGCTCTATATAGATCGCAAGATGGGCTTCGCTGGGACGGGTATCAAGGGCGGAGAGTATGTGTGCGACTGTAGCGAGATAGACGACATGATCGTCTTCTTCCGCGATGGAACCTATATGGTCACCAAGATCGAGGAGAAGAAGTTTCTCGGCAAGGAGCGTGTCCTACATATTAATAAGTATGTGCGAGGAGACAAGCGCACGATCTACAATGCGATCTATCTAGATGGCAAGACGAAGACTTCGTTTATCAAGCGCTTTCACGTATCGTCTAGCGTGCGTGACCGTGAGTACGACTTGACTATGGGCACGCCTGGTAGCAAAGTACTCTACTTCTCTGCCAATCCCAACGGAGAGGCGGAGAGTGTGACGATCAAGCTGCTCCGTGGAGGCACCTCGCGACGCATCCTCTTCTTTGACAAAGACTTTGCAGACATTGCTATCAAGGGACGCACCGCCAAGGGCAACATTGTGACGCGCGCTCCGATCGAGCGTATCTCACTTAAGGAGCAAGGTGGCTCAACGCTCGGAGGACGCAAGGTGTGGTTTGACCCAGATGTAAACCGCATCAACTACGACAACCAGGGAGACTACCTAGGCGAGTTTGAGTCTAGCGACCGAATCCTCGTCATTCTCCCTTCGGAGCAGGTCTATACGACCGACTTTGGCGAGAGCAACCACTTCTCTGAGTCTCCCAAGATCATCGAAAAGTACGACCCCGACAAGGTCTGGAGCGTCATCTACACCACACCCGAGGGAGTTACCTACATCAAGCGTGTCTCCATGCCCGATAGGAAGAAGCCACAAGCTATCGTCGAGCCTGAGGAGCAGCTACTAGCTCTCACCGATGAAGCTGAGGCGCAGTTTACCCTGATCACGAAGCCGCAAGGACGCAAGAAGGCTGCGACGATAGAGATATCTGTGTCTGAGTACGATCCGCTCAAGAAAATCTCCGCACGTGGCAAGCGACTGACCGCACTGCCCATCGACAGCTTTGAGGAAGTGGAGCCCGTAGCTGACGAGACGGAGGAAGAGGCAGAAGAGCTAACCAACGAATGAGCCAAGTGACACACTCTATGAGACAACGATTACGACACCTCCTTCTACTGCTTTGCGTGGGGCTATCACTGATGGGTACGAACCGCTCGCTCTCTGCTCAGGAGGCAGATACGACTACCACAACGACGACTACCACCACAACAACAACTACTACTACCACGACAGCCACTACACCCTACCGATTGCTCTACCTATCGCATGAGTTTCGCTTCGGGTGGAACACATTATATAATGAGTACCTCTCGCCGCTCTACTACCGTGGTCACTCGCTGAGCTACCGACTCTCCTCAGAGGCTCCACTCACACAGGCTCACCCTGAGTGGCTCCTCTTGCAAAGCACACAGATCACTGGTGGGCAGCTGCTCAACCCCGCACGCACTGGAGCTACCAGTCACCTTGCTTTCGACACGAAGTGGAGCTTCGTACATCAGTGGCGTCTGCCCTTTGGGATGGTCGTTGGCATAGGCCCTGGAGTTATGGTCGAGGGGGCGACCTCCTATAACGGGCGCAACCAAAACAACCCGGCCGATCAGCAACTCAATGGAGACCTGACGGCACAAGCTTTGGCAGCTTACCGCCTTCGCATCGGGTGGTTCGTCGCAGACCTGCGTCTGCAGATGACCTCAGCACTGGTCGGTCTAGGCTTCGCACCATATTATAATGAATCTTATCTGCAGGCTTACTACTACGACAAGATCATCAACCACTTCGCCCTGCACACCTTCGGTCGACGGCATTACTACCAGGTAGGCATGGCGCTAGACATACCTATATGGCGCATTATGACCCTGCGTATGACCTACGACTACACCAACTCGGCAAGACGTATCCACTCCATCTATCGAGGCTCCTCGGGACACTATCTAGGAGTCGGTCTGGCCACTTACCTTCGCCCCTTCAGAGGGTATCAAGAGGTGCACAATGCAAACCACACGACTGCCATCAGCTTATGAATCTAACGAAACTACATAGCGGGCTTGTCACCCTGCTACTCCTACCATTGCTGATTGCCTGCACACAAGAGCCTGAGGAGCAGCTGTACACGAGGGACTATCAGACCAACTTCACCGCACTCTGGACCATACTAGACGAGGGGTACTGCTTCTTTGACGATAAGCTCCCAGCCGCAGGCGATACCACTTGGAGCGACCTCAAGGAGATCTACACACCTCTGGTACAGCAATGCCAGTCGGAGGACGAGTTCTTCGACCTGATGGTAGAGCTGATGTGTCACCTCAAGGATGGACATGTCAACCTCTTCGCCCCCTTTGATGTAGGAGGGTGGGATATTCGCAAAGGAGCTAGATACTGTCTAGATAGTCGCATACGCAACCTTTATCTGCAGCCTCATGTGCGTCGTGCTGGATCGATCTACTATACACCGATCACCTACAATGGACATGCAGCTGACTCGATCGGCTATATGGTGATCCCCTCTTTCTCCTCGTCTATCTCCTTGACGCATCTACACGCTGTCTTCACAAGACTGGCGCACTGTCGAGGCCTGATCATCGATATGCGTGACAATGGTGGTGGACTGCTGACCAATGCGGATCGTCTGGCTAGCGTCTTGATCCCCTCCGATACGGTCGTCGGCTATATGAGCACCAAGACCGGTCCTGGCCACCAAGACTTCGGGCCACTCAAAGCGATCCGACTCTCTCGTGCTCCCATCAGCTGGCAGCGCCCTACTGTGATCCTCGTGGATCGTGGCACCTACAGCGCAGCTAACTCACTCGTGGCTTATGTCAAGGGGACGACCCGCCACGTCCTTTTTATGGGGGATCGTACGGGTGGTGGCGGTGGTCTACCTCGTAGTAGCGAACTGCCCAACGGCTGGTGGCTACGCTACTCCTCCTCTCGTATGTACGACGCCCAGCGGCACGGTATCGAGGCAGGCATCGAGCCACACATCATCCAGGAGCAGACCGACGAGGCGACAGCGCAGCAGCAAGACGCCCTCATCGAGCGCGCTATCACGATACTTCTCGCAGCAACGAAGTAACCCACCGCACACATCTGGAGACTGTTGACTGTTGCAACAGTCATATCAGACCTATACACGCAAAAAGAGCCTTCCCTCTCGGGAGGCTCTTTTTGTGACCGCGGCAGGATTCAAACCTGCAACCTTTTGATCCGTAGTCAAATGCTCTATTCAGTTGAGCTACGCGGCCGATGAAAACTAAACCCTCAAAAAACGACAAACGAAAGAGGTGAAACAGACGATCGCTCACAAGAGTGAAGCGTTCCTCCCCGTTTGCAGATGCAAAGGTACAACAAATTTCGGAACCTGCAAACCTTTTCCGCAAAAATATTTCAGCACAACGAGCAAACACTACCTAGGATAGCACACAACATCAAGAAAGACAGTAGCATAAGAGACGAAAAATATTTTACTTCCTCCCGACATCTAAACTTTTTACTCAAGGCCCTCCACCGATGCTCCTTAGAGATCCTCACTCCCCTACAACCATCGTGGACCCCAATTAATCGTATATAGGTATTCACCTCTGAGGAAATCAGTACTATTAGGTATTTCCGGCAGGGAGAATAGCCCGTAACTTTGCATAGATAAAGGGGAACAATGAGTTGCGACGCTCCCCGATCACCTACTATTCAAATAAACATCTATCTATGCAACAGAAACGACTACGTTTTAGTACATTGCTCTTGTGCCTCCTGCTCCCGCTCATCGGGCAGCTGCAGGCGCAGACCATAGACTTGGGAGACTTTGCCAATCCCTCGTCACACTTCAACCAGAGCATCGGGCAGACGGCGCCCTTTGATTTTGATTACCTCAGTAGCGTCACCCAGCAGATCTACACCGCTGCGGAGCTACAAGGACTAGAGGGCAAGGAGATCACCAAGCTCGCCTTCCAGATCTATCTGTCTGATGGCGAGTCCTACAACACGGAGTACACCAACGACCTCCAGATCTACCTCACCAACGTATCCGACGACCACTTTGAGCCAGTAGCTGGCAAGTATCACTGGCTACCTATCAATGCCGAGCAGGATCTCTATATGAAGAAGACGATCACGCTCGATCTGATGGACTTGACCATCAATGGTAATCACGAGACCTCAAAGGCTGGCGTAGACTATCACACGCTAGAGCTAGAGCTCGACAAGCCTTTTGTTTACACAGGGCAGTCTATCCTCCTCTCCGTACGCTCTAAGGCTAGTAAGCCTGCCGTTGATGGAGCTGGAAGATCCTATATCGAGTTCTGCAGCTATCCTAAGAATGTCAAAGAGATGCCCGTCCGCACAATCAATAAAGCAACAGACAAAGCTATAAGCGAGGGCTTCATCGGTGTACTCGGTGAGACCGCTGATCGTGGACAGAAGGATCGTGCCGTGATGCGCATCACCTTCCGCGATGCCAGCACGCCTCAGCCTAGCTACGACCCCGTACACCCTGTCGTACAGCTCACCGAGGCTGGATCTCTAGCCAAGCTGATGCAGGGGATGGATCTCCTCAAGTGCCAGTCTATCACGATATCGGGTCCGATGAATGCAGAGGACTGCAAGACAATACGAGACAACATGGGCAATCTGACAGAGATCAACATCGCAGATGCGACCTTTGCCGAGGACCAGCTCCCCGAGGCGGCCTTTTACAATATGCCACTCGTTCGCAAGGTGACACTCCCCCTCACCCTCAAGGTGGTTGGCGAGAGGGCTCTAGCTCAGATATATAAGCTGGAGGAGGTCGTCCTAGGCAGTCAGGTGACTAAGATATGCGATAGTGCCTTTGCGCAGAATAGCAGTCTCACCAAGCTCAGCCCGATGCCTGCGCTGACTACTATTGGCAAATATGCCTTTAAGGAGTGTACCGCACTCACCACATTCCCCTGGCCTGAGACACTGACGACGCTAGACACGGAGAGCTTCTCTGGCTCTGGGCTCACCGAGGTGCGCCTGCCCAATGTTGCTGTCGTACCTAGCACCTGCTTCGCCAGCTGTAAGGCTCTTGCAAAAGTGTATCTCGGAGCCAAGACGACAGAGGTTATGTATGGCGCATTTGCTCAGTGTACGGCGCTGACAGATATTACTGTCGAGGCAGTG
This sequence comes from uncultured Porphyromonas sp., assembly GCA_900539765.1. Classification (GTDB taxonomy): domain Bacteria; phylum Bacteroidota; class Bacteroidia; order Bacteroidales; family Porphyromonadaceae; genus Porphyromonas. The sequence continues at coordinate 19,014 of UQDF01000009.1, forward strand.
CAGCCGCCTAAGGCTCACATCAGAGCCTTCAATGGGCTCAAGCCTGCGGACATCAGCAGCATCAATCTCTTCGTACCTAATGATGCGCAAGAGGCTTACAAGGAGGCTAATGTTTGGAAGGGATTCCACATCGCCCCCATCCCAGGCACTGAGCCACAGATCAAGAAGTATCTACTCACCTATCGTGTCATCGGAGAGCACGGCACGCTATCGGCCACAATGGCTATCGGCACCGCAATCCCCTCACAGACAGAGATCGAGGAGCATACGGCTATCACCTTTACCGCAGACCCTGATCTTGACTACGTCGTCAAGAGCTTTAAGGTCAATGGTACAGAGACCTCAATGACCGCTGGAGAGCAAAACAGCCAGACGTATACGCTCAACATCGAGGCTGCCACAGAGGTAACCGTTGAGTTCGTCCATCGTCCCTATACGGTCACTTACTCTGTACGAGACAATGTGGGAGGTACGATCACAGCTACCTACAAGGGGCAGCCTCTCGACTCAGGAGCTACGACAGCTGCCGGGGAGTCTGAGACAATCATCTTCACGGCACATCCCGCAGAGCACTACCACGTCAAGAAGTGGGTTGTCAATGGTAAGGAGGGACCCAAGCCTGCTGAAAATAATCAGTGGCAAGTGATCTCTGGCAAGGACTACGTCGTCGAGGTTATCTTCGAGCGTGACAAAGTCTACTATATGGTCGATGTATCACAGGAAGGCAATGGTGGCCCCATCTACCTAGAGATAGGTGGCGTACGTAGTGCGCTCAAGAGCAAAGTGCCTGAGAACATGGACATCCGCGTCTATGTCGAGCCCGACAAGGGCTACCGTCTAGACTATTGGATGGTCAATAAGGATCGCATCAACCCTGTCGACGGCTCACTAGAGTACACCACCAAGGCAACGAAGGATCTACGCATCGTAGCCTACTACGCCAAGGAGGAAGAGGGCAACGCCATCGATGCGCCTACAGCTACCACGGCAGATGTAGCTATTGCCCTAGAGGGTCAGACGATTACCCTGACCAGCAATACGGGTAGTGCGCTCGGCGCCATCGCCCTCTATGACTACGCAGGTCGTCTCATCGAGCAGCGTGTCGTAGCCGACAAGCTCTGCACGCTCACCGCTCCACAGTCTGGCGTATACTTACTCTCTATCGGCACGACCACTGCAAAGGTCTGTGTCAAGTAAGGTGCTTATGTAACGCTCACATCCAAGCTTCCTAGCCTTACTATACTAGCCTTACTATATAGGAGGCAACCCGTCAGGACGCACGGACGTGTCACCCGCTCATGGGGTAGGCGCGATCCGTGCGTCCTTTTTATTATGGCTGTCCGACTACGCTATTTCGACCCATCTACAGTTTCCTACCTATGAAACTCTAGTGTCCCACCTATGAAACTCCAGTTTCTCACCTATGAAACTTTAGTGTCACCCATATAAGACTCTTACCGGATAGCAATATTTTTATGAAAGGAGGGATTAGAGATTAGAAGACAGAGACGGGGGATGCTGTATCTGAACACTTTTTCGTACCTTTGCCTCTAGAAGTGAATGAGTCACTAGATCGTCGCACTCCCAGGCTGTACGGATACAAAGAGTTGCACAATAGGATACAGCCTGTATGGAGAGGTTTTACGATCTGCTACGGAAGTAGCTCTGGCTCTGCATCGACCTAGATGACAACGACCGAGCAGAGCGTCCCATATCGCACAGGACTGACCCATCACTCAGCCTATTCACACATTACACACCTTACTTAGGTCGACCAAGTATGCTAGCCTGCTGTCTCGCCACAGCTTCTGCTAGATCGTTGACTCCGTTGCCTCTATCATCTCACATGTAGCTCTCCGAGGTTCAGCGTTGTAGCGTGATAGCCCTTTGCAACAAGACGTAAGGTGCATTTATCCAGCATAACATAAGTACATCATGCAGAAGTACACCATCGTAGATCTCAATGGTATGACGGAAGAGCAACTCAAAGAGGTTGCCTCCCAGCTAGAGATAACCAAGATGGCCTCCGAAAAGAAAGAGGTCATCTATCAAATTCTAGACGCTCAGGCAGAAGCTGTAGCCACACAAACAGTCGAGCAGCAGCAGAGCAACAAGCGCAAGCGACAGAGCAACTCCCGCAACAATCGATCTAATAAAGAGGAGAAAAAGGACGCTAAGGAAGACAACAGCAAGACTGAGCAAAAGAACCGATCGAACTCGAGACAGAACAAGCGCCCCTCTAATGCAGACAAGGAAGACGCAACCAACCAGCCCACTGATATAGATCGTCAAGCTGCGATCGCTATCGTCGAGAAGGCTGCCGCTGCTCAGTCCGAGGAGAAGGGCACAGAGCCAGAGTCCAAGACTCAAGAGTCTAATCGCCCGAAGCGTAACAACAATAATAAGGAGCGCAACAATCGAAACAACAAGCGCCAGGAGCCAACGAATCAGGCTGACAAAGAAGACAAGAAGCCCTCGAACAAGCGCTCTCAAGATAAGCAAAATGCAAAGGCGGAGGAGCAGCAAGAGGAGACTCCTATGGTCTTTACCCACCCTGATGCGGACTCACTGCTCGGCGAGGTGCTAAGCGAGTCTCACAAGGATCACAAAGAGGCAGACGCCGACGAACCAGCACAAAAGGGTAGGCAGCAAAGCAACAAGAGCAAAGAGGTCGAGGAGGAAGAGCCCTCATACGACTTCTCCGACATACTGACTGCTAGCGGACTGCTAGAGGTTTCTCAAGAAGGATATGGCTTCCTCCGTAGCTCAGACTACAACTACTTCCCCTCACCAGACGATATCTACGTCCCAGCCGATATGATCAAGAAGTGGCACCTCAAGACGGGAGATGTCATCGAGGGAAGCATTCGCCCACCTAAGGGTAATGAGAAGTACTTCCTACTTCAGAATATCCTGCTCGTCAATGGACGTCATCCGAAGGAAAATCTGGATCGTGTCTCCTTTGATATGCTGACACCACTCTTCCCAGAGGAGAAGTTTAAGCTAGAGTCTCAGGGCATCGCAGCCGTTTACGACAAGACTGCCATGCGCATTGTGGATCTAGTCACCCCCATCGGCAAGGGACAGCGCGGACTCATCGTCGCTCAGCCTAAGACGGGTAAGACAATGCTACTCAAGGATATTGCTAACGCTATCTCAGCCAATCATCTTGAGGTCTACATGATCATCCTTCTGATCGATGAGCGTCCCGAGGAGGTGACCGATATGGCACGCAATGTCAATGCTGAGGTGGTCGCCTCGACCTTTGACGAACCAGCTGCCAACCATGTGAAGCTCGCTGAGCTAGTGCTAGCCAAGGCTAAGAGTATGGTCGAGAGCGGTCACGATGTGCTCATCATGCTAGACTCGATCACGCGACTCGCTCGTGCTTACAATACGGTACAGCCTACCTCGGGCAAGATCCTCTCGGGAGGTATCGAGGCGAATGCGCTGCAAAAGCCTAAGCGATTCTTCGGAGCTGCACGAAACATCGAGCACGGCGGTAGTCTCACCATCTTAGCGACGGCTCTGACCGAGACCGGCTCCAAGATGGATGATGTCATCTTTGAGGAGTTCAAGGGTGCCGGCAATATGGAGCTGCAGCTCGATCGTCGCCTCTCCAATAAGCGTATCTTCCCCGCTATCGACATCCTCGCTAGTAGCACCCGTCGTGATGACCTCCTACTAGACTCGACGACGCTACAGCGTATGTGGATCCTACGCAACCACCTATCTGACATGAATACGGTAGAGGCAATGGAGTTCCTCAAGCAGCGCATCGAGCTGACTGAGACCAACCTGGAGTTCCTCGCCTCGATGAACGATTAGGTATCGGTGAGCCACTAGCAGCCAAAGACTTAACGAAAGATACCAGCACTTCCGCTCCGCACCACACGCTCCAGTTCGTGGAGATTGCTTAACTTTGTGGTTAGGAGCGGGAGTTTTCTGCCTACTTCCTCTAGTGAGCTACGCTATGTAGCCTCTCTCGACTTGTAATCATCCACTCTTAGCCTGTACATCTCAATGTATCGCATCGGAGATATCTTAGAGCAAGCTCTACTACTGCACGACTGCGTCGTACTCCCCACGATAGGAGCCTTTATCGTGGAGCAGACGCCTCCACTCTATGACAAGGATCTCAATGTCATCACGCCTGCAGGACAGCGCATATCATTCAACGCCTCTCTAGTAGATCGTGACGGCATACTAGACAGTTGCTACGCACGCACACTAGGGCTATCTGTACGCAGAGCGCGCCTCGTGGTAGACTCCGACGTGACCGTGATCAGGAACCAGCTATACCAGTCTGGCTCCCTGACCATCGGCTCCAACCTCGGCACCCTCACACTGCAGGAGAGTGGCGAGCTACTCTTTACACCCGTACAGGAGCGACAAGGGCTGAGGTCGATACACTCTTACGGACTTTACCCCCAGAGTTGCTTGCTTCCAGTCATAGCACCTGTCGACCATACCACTGCCGAACCTGCCAGTGAGATGAAGGGTGATCGGAAGTATTGGACGATAAGAATTAATCGGACTGCGGCCAATTGGGCAGCAGCGGGTGTCATATGTCTTCTCTGTCTACTACCCATTAGCTCAGACAGTCACCCAGATCGTTACAGTGCGGGCTTCGTCCCTTACGGCTGGCTTGAGGAGGCGAGCGTGGTGACCCCAGAGCAAAAGCAAGTCTCGTCGAGTAGCGCAACTATTGCCACACAGCCCAACAAGGCTACAAAACAAACGGAGATCGTCTCTGCAACTCCAAAGCATATCGCATCTTCGTCTCTAGTTATCTCGCACGATGAGGCGCTACAACAAGGAAGCTATGCCATCGTCGTTGGTGTCTTCAAGGGGTCCAAGCGTGCAGAGCGCTTTATCGAAGAGGTAACCACCGATCAGACTCAGACAGCAGGTGTCTCTCTACAAATTATCCAAGAGCCCTCTCGCTGTCTCGTCGTCGCAGGCATCAGCACCTCCGAGGAGCGTGCAGGCGAGCTACGTCGCACCGTGTCCGCGCTATCCGACAGCTTCGCAGGAGCGTGGATCTACGCACTTTAGTTTAGTAGCGTCTTACCGACACTAAGCAATTACTTATATCAGAGGCGTAAGCAGACGCATCACGCCGTGAGCGATACGTCTCCACAACCTATTGCGTCGTAGGGCTATCCTATGGCAGAGGGCAAGGGTCGTCTCAAAGCTATCGACAAATTGCTGTGCAACCTCTGATGAGTAAGCTATGGTGGTCAGATCGAAGTTGTACTCAAAGCTTCTAAAGTCTAGGTACGGTGTCCCCGTCACCACACGCTCCTTATCTATCACCGCATAGGTTGCCTCACGCAGACCGTCATAATAATAGATCTCCACGCCAGCTCGTAGCAAGTCGGTAAAGAATGCGTGCGACGCCTTAGGGGCCAGCCAGCTACGACCACGACGAGGTAGGATCACCCGTACCTGTACACCTGAGAGTGCCGTAGAGATCAGCGCCTGCTGTATGCTATTGGTGGGGATCAAGACAGGCGACTCGATGTAGAGCGACTGACGAGCTTGCAGGAAGGCATGCGAGAGAATCATCTCTAGCGAGGGGAAGTCGTCCGTAGGGTGCGTCGGGAAGATCTGCATCTTGATCGGCTCAGCTGTCGTCATAGTAGAGGAGCTCTGCTGTGGCGAGAGCAGTTGTTGCGTCGCCACGTACCAGTCTAGCGCAAAGCTGTACTCCAGTTGTCGTACTGCTAGTCCGCTGATGCGCAGATGAGTCGTCGCCAGAGGTTGCGCCCCTTGAGGCAAGTGCTGTAGCTCCGAGAGTAGCACGTTTCCTCCTGTAAAGCCCACGGTGCCATCCACCACCACGAGGTTACGATGGTTGCGATAGTTCACACGACTCGTAAGCAGTCGAAAGCGTACGGGGAGAAAGGCAGCAACCTGTCCGCCCAATTGCTCCATTCGCTTGCGATAGCGTCGGCTCAGACTTCGTGACCCCACGTCGTCGTAGAGCCAGTAGAGAGCCACGCCCTCCTGAATGCGCGCTGCCAGTAGATCCAGTAAAGCGTCCAGCCACGGTCCCTCTTCGATACGGTACAGCTCGATGTAGATATAGTGTTGTGCCTGTACGATAGCATCACGACAGGTCACGAGCCACTCACGGCTATCGTCATAGAGCGTCAGCTCATTAGCCGTGGTCAGTGACGTATCGGTCAGTCGCTCTATGAGAGCGGATAGCGACGTGAGCTTACGATCTGCTCTCTTCTCGACTGCCGTGCTAGGTAGCGACTTAGTCTCTACAGGAGCATCCGAGAGTGCACGCCTCACCTCCACATCGATCAGCTGCTTGCGCCTCACCGAATAGCCGAAGATGAGGTAGAGCAGAAGTCCTACGACAGGGATAAAGATGACAACCAGGATCCATGGAATCGAAGAGACAGCACTACGCTCCTCTCCGAGTACGATAACTATGCCTCCAATGACAGAGAGGAGATAGAGAACGAAAAGGAGCTCGGCCATCACTAGAGGATCTTTAAGTCATACGGATGGCTCTCACTATAAGCCTCCACACGAGCCATAATATCATCGAAGCACTCCCCACGAGTCGTCCGCCCATCCTGCACAGCGACTGCCTCGATCACACCTGAGGCACACTTCACACCGTCACTACGTACGATGATCTGGTCGAAGATGAGCTTAGCCCCTTCGCGTCTAGCACGCAGTGCCGTGTGAAAGGTATCGCCACTACGCAACGAGCGATGATAGGTTATAGAGACCTTGTAGACAAAGAGATCAAGCCCCTTCTCGTGCATCTCGGCAAAGCTATCGCCTAGTGCCAGCCAGAACTCGTGGCGTGTATGCTCCATGTAGCACTGATAGTTGCTATTGTTGACCACTCCCTGGAGGTCGCACTCGTAGTCTCGCACCTTGAGCGTGAGACCATACTGATATTTGATTGGTTTTTTCATAGATCTAGGTATCTCTGTTGTAACAATGCTTCTAGACAAGTCCCCTACCCCTTGAAGTGCTGTACCTCCGTACGCTCTCTAAAGAGATAGAGCCGGTCATTCGCCCGCACCTTGCGCGGTACTGGGATAGATATGCGTTGCCCCTTGGTGGCACGAGAGACTGGCTCCAGCTCGTAGCGCATCTCCGAGAGCGTCATATCGACCACACCCGTCGTCGGTCCGATGATCAGAATGCGATCGTCTAGTGCCAGCTCGCCACTCTCTACCTCCACCTCGGCCACGCCTATCTTGCTAAAGTACTTAACGATGTGAGCCACGTACTCCTTCTCCCGCACAGCACTAGAGCCCGCAAAAGGCGTCCACTCGCCCAGACGCTGACCGAGATAGTAACCATCCCAAAAGCCTCTGTTGAAGACCTCACGTAGTCGCTCATCCCACTGCTCTATACGAGCCTCATCGTAAGTGCCCGCACAGACTGCATCGATAGCCTCGCGGTAGCACTGCACCACTGCAGAGACATACTCTGGACCACGAGCGCGACCCTCTATCTTAAAGACCGTGACACCCGCCAGCATCATCTTATTGATGAAGTGGATCGTCTTCAGATCCTTCGGTGACATAATGTTCGGATGCGTCACCTCTAGCTCGACCCCCTGGCGGTCATCGTAGACACGATAGCCACGGCGACAAATCTGTGCGCAGCTACCTCGATTGGCACTCGTAGCTTGATGGTGCAGACTCAGATAGCACTTGCCCGAGACCGCCATACAGAGCGCCCCATGGGCAAACATCTCTATCTCCACCAGCCTCCCCGATGGCCCGACGATCTGCTCCTCAGCTATCTTACGTCTGATCTCCGCCACCTGATCTAGGTTCAGCTCACGAGCCAAGACCACCACATCGGCAAACTGTGCGTAGAAGCGCAAAGCCTCCCAATTGCTAATGTTAAGCTGCGTAGAGAGATGCACCTCCAGCCCCAGGCGATGCGCCTCCATAAGCGTCGCCACATCGGCAGCGATCACCGCCGTGACCTGCGCCTGCTGCGCATGGTAGAGGATCTCGCGGAGTAGCGTCAAGTCCTCATCGTAGATGATCGTATTGACCGTCAGGTAACTCTTCACGCCACTCCTCCGGCAGGTCTCCACGATACGATAGAGGTCGTCCGTCGTAAAGTTGTAGGCAGACTTAGCCCGCATATTGAGCGCCTCAATGCCAAAGTATATACTATTTGCTCCAGCACGTATCGCTGCGCTCAAGCTCTCATACGACCCCACGGGCGCCATCACCTCATAGCGACTAGGATCACGCAGCTCCTCGGGGAGCGTCACCAACTCACGCTTTATGATCGAGTCGGTCATCTCTATTCTCTCTGTACATTCATTCATAGGGACAAAGATACAAACTTACCCTCAAGCGACCGCACCGTAGATCAACGCTGGCACATCTGTTTCCCAAAAAGCGTACATTTGTATTCCACACTGCTCAGTGCGCATGAACTGACCTACCAATCCCCAAATGTCATCCGATCTATGATCTCATATGTCTATACGAAACGGCCTTCGATCTTACTCGCCAGTCTTCTCTTATGTATGGTAGCTCTCTGGACTCCCGCTACGATGCAGGGGCAGCAGAGCGATCGGGTCTGCGATAGTACGCAGATGCGCTGTGGCTTGGTCCTCAGTGGCGGAGGAGCCAAGGGTCTAGCTCACATCGCGCTCCTCGAGCTGATCGACTCTCTGCAGATACAGGTGGACTACATCTCTGGTACCTCTATGGGTGCTGTCGTGGCTGGTCTCTACTCGACGGGCTATAGTGCTGCGGAGATCAAGGAGCTAGTGAGTCGGGAGGACTGGGGACGTATCTTGAGCAACCGTCTGCCTTACGACAAGGTAGATATGTGTGAGAAGGAGGACTATGGGACTTATACCCTAGAGTTCCCCTTACACCGAGGAGTCCCTAAGGCTCCCTCCTCCATCATTGAGGGACAGTACTTGATGGAGATGTTGATGCGCTACACCTTCCCCGTGCGGCATATCAAAGATTATGCTCAGATGCCACTGCCCCTGCAGCTCGTAGCCTCCGACGTGGGGAGTGGAGGTGCCTATGTGATGACCTCGGGGTCGATACCGCTTTCTATACGAGCTAGTCTAGCGATCCCAGCCTTCTTCGCACCAGCCATTGTCGATGGCAGGCTACTAGTAGATGGAGGGCTCGATCGCAACTTCCCCGTCGAGGAGGTGCGCGCTATGGGGGCGACCTTCGTCATCGGTAGCTATACGGGGGCTAGACTACGCAGTGTAGAGGAGTTGGAGCATAGCTCTATCGGCGTCATACATCAGTCCTATGCCCTCCTGACTAAAAAGGAGGTAGAGCGCCAAGTAAGTCAAGTCGATGTGATGCTAGACTTCTCTCAAACACTCAGAGACTACACCTCGTCAGACTTTAGTCAGCGTGATCGGATCATAGCCCTCGCCGAGGTGGAGGCTCACAAACTCTTGCCACAGCTCGTCGCGCTCAAGGCTCAACAAGTCGCACAGGGTATCAACTATCAGGAGCGACAGCTCGCCACGGTCTCCATACCGATCCAGCAAGTCAAGATCACAGATCAGTGGGGAGCTCCCCTAGATCATGCCGAGACAGAGTTCATCCGCAGTGTGATCGGGGAGGATCTATCGCTCCTCGACTCCGTTGATCTCCTCCAGCAACGTATGGATATGCTTATGGGCTATAACCGATATGCGCAGGTTTATTATACCTATGAGGCAGACTCGACCGCCACGGGAGACAATGAGGTGAACACGCTACACTTCTTTATCAAAAAGAAGCCACAAGCACTCCTCCGCGTAGGAGCTTACTACGATCCCTACGAGTCAGCAAATATCATCCTCAACACCTCACTCAGAGACATACTCCTGTCAAACTCACGACTCTCAGCCAAGCTCGCCATATCACAGCATCCCAAGCTACGGGCTAGCTACTACAAGTGGTTCGACGATAGCTATTCCTACTGGGTGAGTCCGTACGTCTCCCTACGTCTAGATCGCAGTGACAACCTCCATCTACGCTACCTCTCGCAGATAGAGGATCATACGGAGGCGACCTTCTATCAAGGATCTATAGCCACGGGCCTGAAGATGGGCTATGCCCTATCACCTCAATCTGAGATAACACTCGGCGCACAGTATGCCACGATGTATGTGTGGCAACCGCAGACGCCCTTTGACTATGAAATGATAGGGTCTGCACAAACCACTGATGTTGGGTTCGCACCCTTCAACTACTTCAACCAACTCTTGCAGGCCAACAAGCGTCCTAAGCTAAGTTATCGCCACGGCTCCTGGACGATGAACCTAGCTTACCAGCAAAACAGCTTGAATCGGAAGGCTTTTGCGACACGGGGTAACCACTTCGCCCTAACGGCTGAACTGACGCTAAAGAACTCCTACTCGCTCTCCCCTCTCCCTGAGGATGCCACAGAGAGCCAGAAGCAGATCTACAATCTACTCAATCCCGAGGAGAGCCTGTCCCCACAGAGGGGTCCCCTACTACACCTCTCGGTCTATGAGCATATAGTCGCTCCGCTGAGTCAGCGGGTGGCGCTACATGGCCGCCTCTTCGGCGGGGTCAACCTAGACCTCGGTAAGCCTTGGCGGGATAGCTTTCACTATGACAGCTACCTCTTCTTAAGTCAGAAGTTCCCCCTCGGGGGCTTTGCCAATCTGGGTATGGACAATCAGACCATCTTTTCAGGACTACGATACAGAGAGTACCCAGTGAACAACCTCGCAGCACTCTATCTAGGCATTCAGTACAGCCCGACCAAGTCTCTCTACATCACCCCGCACGCCAGTGTCGGCATGGATATTCAGGCGCCCAATGTAGGGGACAGCGACCTTCTCTACGGAGCGGGTATAGATCTAGACTACGACTCCCTGATAGGTCCTATCAAGCTCTCCTTCACTCGGTCAAACATTCTCCGCACCTCTCGCCTCTTCTTTAGTCTCGGCTATGCATTCTGAGAGCGCAGCGAAACAAAAAGCATCTCATAAGAGAAGGCTCAAATGCATTTGAGCCTTCTTTTTTTTCTCTTCATATCCTAGTCTAAGCATTTGTTCCACCCCCACGTGCATGTGGGGATAACAACTTCTCTACTCAGTATCAAGTGGTAAGCAGTGCCTACTCCTTGCTAGTCTAGACAGGGCAACTTGTCACTCGAATCGGGCAGTTCGCTCGTTTTGTCAAGATTTTTGCCAAGAGCACTTGTCAATTGAAGAAGTTTGCGTACCTTTGTCCTACCAAGATATAGGTATCTAGTCCAAGCATCAAGATAAAGTAGTGGAGGCACTCTATAGAACACACGATTACCTGCTACGCAACCTGAGCAATCCGATACAGCGTAGTCTCTTTGGCGAGATTGACTTCTCCGCCCCGCTGATCGGCATCTATGGTTGTCGTGGCGTGGGCAAGACCACCTTCCTGCTGGACTACGCTGCGAGGACTTTTGGGTCGCTCAATAGGAAGTGTCTCTATGTCAATCTCAACAACTTCCTTTTTACCAGTGAGACGCTGGTAGACTTTGCTAAGACCTTTTACGAGCACGGTGGGCGACACCTGCTACTAGACCAAATATATAAGTACCCCTCGTGGCACGAAGATCTGCTGGCTTGTATGCGCCTGATGCCAGACCTACAGATTATCTACACCACCTCGATCGTACAGTACGACTCGGCACTCCCCATCGAGGAGCAGCTACCGGGAGCTGTCTACCGGCTAGACGGCTTCTCGCTCCGTGAGTTCATACAGCTCAAGACGGGGCTTAACCTCCCGCAGGTCACGCTCGAGGAGATACTGAAGGATCACGAGACTATCTCTCGCGAGATCATGGGGATGGTCAATCCGCTCAACTACTTGGCGGACTATACGCACCACGGCTACTACCCTTTCTTCCTCGAGGATCGCAACTACTCGGAGAATCTACTGAAGAATATCAACATGATGCTGGAGGTCGATGTGAGCTTCCTACGCAACCTCGACCAGCGTCTTCTACCCAAGCTACGCAGGCTACTCTACGAGCTGGGTCGCACGGCACCTACCTCGCCAAATATCTCGCAACTCTCGCAGATGATCAGCGCCTCACGCGCTACCATCTCCAACTATATGCATATCCTCTCAGATGCGGGTCTCGTCACGCAACTATATCGTGTAGGCGCGGAGGCGACCACACGCAAGCCCGCTATGTGCTATCTGCAAAATACTAACATTGGCTACGCACTCGTCCCCGAGCCAGTGATCAGTCCTGAGCTTTACTCCACCTTCTTCCTGACACACCTACATCATGCGCATCAAGTCAATGCAGGTGGGCGAGCACAGGTACACTTCGTACTGGACGAGACTTATGAATTTCGCATCGACAAGGAGCTGGGCGGGCGCTATCGTCCCGACCGCTACTACGCAGTGCAAGGCATCCCCATGGGGCATGACAATGTCATCCCGCTATGGCTCTTTGGCTTTATCTACTAAAGCAACTTACAAACAACAACACACAAGGAATATCAATACATAGAAATGGCTAATCCAACTAAAAAGACAATGACCTGTGACGGCAACCAAGCGGCCGCACACGTCGCCTACATGTTTAGCGAGGTAGCTGCTATCTACCCTATCACCCCCTCCTCCACGATGGCGGAGTATGTCGATGAGTGGGCAGCTGCAAAGCGCAAAAACATCTTCGGAGAGATCGTCGAGGTACAGGAGATGCAGAGCGAGGCTGGTGCTGCTGGCGCTATGCACGGTGCTCTACAGGCTGGTGCTCTCGGTGTCACCTTTACCGCATCTCAGGGACTACTCCTGATGCTTCCTAATATGTACAAAGTGGCTGGTGAGCTACTCCCAGGCGTCTACCACGTAGCTGCTCGTACGATCGCATCGCAAGCGCTCTCTATCTTTGGTGATCACCAGGACGTGATGAGTGCTCGTATGACGGGTCTCGCACAGCTCTGTACGGGTTCTGTACAGGAGGTTATGGACCTCGCTGCTGTAGCACACCTCACAGCGATCAAGAGCCGCATACCTTTCATCCACTTCTTCGACGGCTTCCGCACATCTCACGAGATCCAGAAGATCGAGTACCTCTCTAACGAGGATCTCGAGCCACTCATCGACCAGAAGGCTCTGCGTCAGTTCCGTGAGCGTGCACTCAGTGCGCATGCTCCTGTAGTACGTGGTACTGCACAGAACGGCGACATCTTCTTCCAGGCTCGTGAGGCTTCCAACCCCTTCTACGATGCAGTCCCCGCTATCGTTCAGGACTATATGGATCAGCTGGCTGAGATCACGGGACGTCACTACCACCTCTTCGACTACTACGGAGATCCCGAGGCTGAGCACGTCGTCATCGCTATGGGCTCTGTCACAGAGACCATCCGCGAGTCTATCGACTACCTACGCGCTCAGGGCAAGAAGGTAGGACTTGTAGCCGTACACCTCTATCGTCCATTCAGCGTAGAGCACTTCCTCGGTGCACTGCCCAAGAGCGTCAAGCGTATCGCTGTCCTCGATCGTACTAAGGAGCCAGGAGCTGCTGGTGATCCGCTTTATCTCGATGTCAAGAACGCTCTCTACACACAGCCCAACGCACCCCTAGTCGTAGGCGGTCGCTACGGTCTATCGAGCAAAGACACGACCCCCGCTCAGATCATCGCTGTCTTTGACAATCTAGCGATGAACGAGCCGAAGGATCAGTTTACCGTTGGTATCGTCGACGATGTCACCTTCAAGTCTCTACCCCTAGGCAAGGAGGTCGAGCTCGAGAGCGATGCTTACGAGGCTAAGTTCTTCGGACTAGGTGCTGATGGTACGGTCGGTGCTAACAAGAACTCCGTCAAGATCATTGGCGAAAACACCAACAAGTACTGCCAGGCTTACTTCGCTTACGACTCTAAGAAGAGCGGTGGCTTTACCGCCTCTCACCTACGCTTTGGCGATCAGCCCATCCGTAGTACCTATCTAGTCGTACGCCCCAACTTCGTCGCTTGCCACGTGCCTGCTTACCTACGTATGTACGACGTCCTCGCAGGGCTTCGCAAGGGCGGTACGTTCCTCCTCAACTCTATCTGGGATCTAGACAGCGTCGAGGAGCATCTACCCAACCACGTCAAGCGTTACCTCGCTGAGAACGAGATCTCCTTCTACATGATCAACGCTACCGAGATCGCTCAGCGCATTGGTCTAGGCAACCGCACGAACACAATCCTGCAGAGTGCCTTCTTCAAGATCTCTGGCGTCATACCTTACGATCTAGCCGTAGAGCAGATGAAGAAGTTCATCGTCAAGTCTTACTCTCGCAAGGGTGAGGACATTGTCAATAAGAACTTCGCAGCTGTCGACGAGGGTGCCAACGTCATCCAGGTTCCCGTCAAGGCTGAGTGGGCAAACCTACCCGACGAGCCCGAGGTCAAGCACCCAGGCGACACCGACTTCGTACACAACGTAGTCCGTGTTATGAACGCTCAAAAGGGTGATACGCTCCCAGTATCTGCTTTTGCAGGTCGCGAGGATGGTACTTGGGACTCTGGCACGGCCGACTCAGAGAAGCGTGGTGTCTCTGCTCTAGTACCCGTCTGGGAGTCAGCTAACTGTATCCAGTGTAATCAGTGTGCTTTCGTTTGTCCTCACGCTACGATTCGTCCATTCCTACTCGACGAGAAGGAGGCTCAGGGTACTGACGTAGATCTACTCGATGCTACAGGCAAGGGCTTCAAGGAAGCTGGTCTCAAGTTCCGCATCCAGGTCAACTACCTCGACTGTCTCGGTTGTGCTAACTGCGTCAACATCTGCCCAGGCAATAAGCAGGGCAAGGCGCTCAAGATGGTTCCCCTTGATGATGTACGTGAGAAGCAGAGCGACTGGGACTACATGCGTCATCAGGTGACCAACAAGTCTTACATGGTCGACGTACAGTCCAACGTCAAGAACTCACAGTTTGCACAGCCTCTCTTTGAGTACTCTGGAGCATGCTCTGGTTGTGGTGAGACGCCTTATGTCAAGCTACTGACCCAGCTCTTCGGTAGCCGTCAGGTAGTGGCAAACGCTACGGGCTGCTCCTCTATCTACTCAGCCTCAGCCCCCTCTACTCCCTACACGACCAATGAGCGTGGCGAGGGTCCCGCATGGGCTAACTCTCTCTTTGAGGACAATGCTGAGTTTGGTATGGGTATGTACATCGCCTCTAGCTCGAACCGCAACCGCCTCGTGCACCTCGTCAAGGAGGTTCTAGAGGAGGGTAAGGAGCCTATTAGCGATGAGCTACGCCAGCTACTCAATGAGTGGGTCGAGCAGCGCTTCGATGGTGATGCTTCACAGCAGCTCAGCTACAAGATCCTACCTCTGCTCAATGCTGAGGCTAAGGGTCGTATGCACTACGTTTACAACCTGCGTCATCACTTCGTCAAGCCCTCACAGTGGATCATCGGTGGTGACGGATGGGCATACGATATAGGCTTCGGAGGTCTCGACCACGTACTTGCTTCGGGCAAGAATGTCAACGTCCTCGTACTCGATACGGAGGTCTACTCCAATACGGGTGGACAGTCTTCTAAGAGTACGCCTCTAGGCGCTATTGCTAAGTTTGCCGCATCAGGTAAGCGTGTCCGCAAGAAGGATCTAGGTCTCATTGCGACCACCTACGGCTACGTCTATGTAGCTCAGATCGCTATGGGCGCTAACCCCGCTCAGACACTCAAGGTACTCCGCGAGGCTGAGGCTTACGAGGGTCCATCACTCGTGATCGCTTACTCACCCTGTATCTCACACGGTCTCAAGGGTGGTATGGGCAATGCACAGAACGAGCAGAAGCGCGCCGTAGATTGTGGTTACTGGCACCTCTGGCACCACGACCCACGTCGTGAGCAGGAGGGCAAGAACCCCTTCGTACTCGACAGCAAGGAGCCTGACTTCTCGAAGTTCAAGGACTTCCTCAAGGGCGAGGTACGCTACGCTTCACTCTTCAAGATGTACCCAGAGATCGCTGAGGAGCTAGCCAACGAGTCACTTCGCTCAGCTTACAAGCGCTACAGCACCTACGTACGTATCTCATCTACTGAGTGGGAAGACAACTACGGACCTCTCGATGACATCCTCGAGGCCAAGCCCGAGCCTACCACACCTGAGGAGGTACATGCCGTAGACCTCACCTAGTCTGTCTGACTATCCCGAGCCTGCGGCGTAAGCCCAGCAGGCTCCCCAACATAGCAAAGCCGTGTAGCCATCCGAGCTACACGGCTTTTGTTGTACTTACGCTCCACATCTCCTCCGTCCCCCCGCACAAACGGCCTGTAGCCCGCTGATGGCACGATTGAGCGTGTCGTGAGAGGGGACTCCCCAGGAGCTTGATTCTCCTAATATACGCTCATATAGAGTCACTAGATCATCTTTGTACTCCTCTGCGTAGTCTTCTATTTCGTACCAAGAGGAGCAACCAGAGATAGTTGCGGTGAACACCATCGTAAGGATGTATCCTAGGGGAAACTTTTTTGCATCGATTTATGAGTGGATCTTCGACCACTAGAAGCTGATTGAATATGCTCATAGCAATAACTTACTACATTGATTATCAGCTATAAATGCATGAAAAATCTGCGACATAGACAAGCTTTTTTGAGGGGAAAATCAAAAAGTTTTTGAGACTATATTGAGTCCATTTTTTAGCCTCTTCATTCTCCCCTCAATGCCGAAATCAGCTTTTCATTTATAATGCGTCAGCCCTGCCAGAGATCGCTAGCTCGCACACTCCACCCACTCAATACTAGAATTAGCGGTTTTGGCTATCCGCTGTTTTTTTTCTGTCGTATTAGGTGGATTGCTTTACAAATAGTGTTATTTTTGCCATTGAAAAGGGAGGTGTGTAGTTGTTCTTGAGCTTTGACAAAGAACCCACCCTTTATTTTTTATTCTACAGACGTTATTTGCTATGATACAGCAGAAAAATGATCAATCCGTAAGAGGAAACACTAACCACAAAACGGATATAGAAACAATCAAGAAATACTATGCTGACCATGGTCATTTTCCGATGTTTAGACAAGTTCTGATAGAAACACGAACGGACTGCAATAGCCATTGTAAGTTCTGCCCTCACGCCTTCTGTCATAAACCCTTAGGGCTTATGTCTTGGGAGTGTTATAAGCGTATCATAGATCAATTGTCTGCTATGAACTATAATGGTCGTATTGCATTGATGCTATCTAATGAGCCATTGCTAGAAAAACGATTGGAAGATATGATTCTTTATGCTCGAAAGAAATCTCCGCGTTTCTTTCTTGATATGACAACTAATGGCATTCTTCTAACGGTCGATAAGCTTGATCATTTTTTCGAACTAGGACTAGACAACATCAATATAAATGACTACAGGGGAGATCGCGATGTGTACCCAGATAAGTGGTCTTCTTTTGTTAAGCCCATTTACGATGCTTATTACAACAATCCAAAAGTATCTTTCCAGAAAAGACGAACAGATGAGATCTTACCTAACTATGCAGGTAATATACCACAAGACTTTATTGCTGAGGATTTTGGTTTTTGCAACTACCCCTTTCGTAAGATAACCATAGCATATACGGGAGACATTATATTGTGTTGCGATGACTTTTTGTACGATACTAGCTTTGGTAATGTCATAACAAACAATCTTCTAGAGTGCTGGAATAGCCCTGATATGGAGAGAATTAAGCTCTCTTTACTAGATGGCAAGAGAATCTCTATTTGTAGCCGATGCAATGACTTTCAGGATTACGACATATACTAATGTATAGCATCTAAAAGCACTTGCTTAGCTATGATATTGAACAAAGAGCAGTTTGACGCTTTCTCTATGGAGATTGCCACATTCGGTAACATTCCGATTAGTAGCCAGTATTGTGGTATTGGTTGTGTTTTCTGTAAGGTTCACACAGATTCATACCTTGAGCATTATCCGAAGATTCCTCAGATAGATGAGGAAGATCTTCTAAAGGGTTTCGAATTTGTCAATCCTAAAGTTAACTATGTCCGTTTGGGTGCTGGAGTACTGGTTGCACCGCATACAGATCCATTTCTTCACCCTAAAATTTACCAGTTCATCAAGATGGCATCGGAATACTTTCCGACCAAAATGATTACAACAGTGACTACTGGTGCCTATATTGATGAGAATATGATAGACTACCTAAATAACATACCTAACTATGGCATAGATCTCTCTCTAATCACTATGCAAGAGCAACGGGAGGCTATCATACCACGATCTGCACGTGAACGAACTATGTTTGTACTGAAAAATGGTCCCATCAATAAATGTACACTGATATTTACGGGCAAGCTGGATGAGCTAAAGCGGGATTTGGAGCTACTATACAGCTTAGGAATTAACAAAGTAGCCAAGCAGATACTAGTGCGTCGAATTGAGCACACCGACACGTCTCAGCAACGCCTTAAAACTCTATCTCGAGCTAGTATAGATGGGTATGAGAGATGTATAGAGTGGCTATCAGCTAACTATCCCGATGTAGTCTTCACCGTGCCAGTACTTCGAGATAGCTATAGAGGTGGAAATAACGAATACTTTATTGAAGCAGAAGAGCACATAGATAGGCAAAAGAAGATCATCTCCGAACTATCTGAAGATACCTTTATCAATCTCATCTGTCCAATGTCTGGCTATGAATATTTCACCAAGGCATTCATAGACTACCCCAATGTTCAGACAAATCTTGTTGAAAATCACCTCTATGGGGGGTCTGTCACAGTTGCAGGTCTTTTGAATCATGCAGATATTCGAGAACAGTTTCATCCAGAGCGGAATGACGTTATGTTGCTCCCAGAAGAGATGTACAATTCTGAGAGGAGAGACCTTAAGGGGGAGCAACTTGAGCTACTAGAACAATACTATAATGCAAAGATTTTTTTGACATGAACAATACTATATACTGGGACAAATTAAGAGTGCTAGTTACCAACTATTGTAACTATAAATGTCCTTTCTGCCATAATGAAGGCCAATCCTTTGATCATACGTCTCAAACTATGGATTTGGAGCTATTCAAAATGCTTATAGACGCTTTACAAGACGAAGATGTATCGGAGATTACTTTCAGCGGAGGAGAACCATTTCTGAACGAACACCTCATCGAAATGATTCAGTACACATCTGAGAAAACCGATTGGGAAATGAGTTGTGCATCTAACCTATCATTGATAACAAAGGATCAGGTCTTAGAACTAGCACATATTCCATTGAAGTTTAATATTCAATTCCCATACATAGAGACAGAAAAGTTTCACCATAGTACAGGAGGTGGTAGTCTAGATAAAGTAAAAGACAACATACAGATGCTTCGCGATGCTGGATTGGATATTGGATTAAACTGTGTTATACAGAGAGGCTCTGCAGAAGAGGTAAGGAGTATGATTGGGTATGCTCTGAAGGAAGAACTATCTGTGAAGTTATTACCGCAGATAGGGCTTTGGGGCAGTCAGGACTTCAAAACATTTGTTTTTCCTATTCTAGAGGAGTACGCCATTAGTCGCAAAGATAAAGGGACTGGAGCGATTAGGTGGTTACTAGAAAAAGATGGTCACCAAATATCAGTGCTTTATATAGACTCTCCATGCTTTATCCGAGATATTGAAAGGTGTAAGCACTACTCTGAGATCAGAGTATTACCAGACATGAGGTTGCAAACGTGTATTCTTCATTCTGAAAACACTGTAACACTGGATCTAAAGATGGGGAAAGAAAGGGTAAAACAACAGTTCAGAAAAGCATGGAAGAACTTGAAGAGTTGCTGAAACAGTACAATCTGGAGCATTCTGAAGATTTAAGTCTATCCCCCTGGAGAAGTCAGTATTGTAGGGTTCCGTTTCCCAAATATTGGCAGAGAGTATATCAGATTATGAACGATATAGATCGGTCTAACAGAGTTATTGAGATTGGTTGTGGTCAGGGAGATGTAACAGCGATATTTTGTTATCTAGGATTTCAAGAAGTAGCTTCCTTTGAGAAGGAGCAAGCCCTAGTTACAAAGGCAAAACGCCGAATAAACGATCTATTTGATCGAAAGGACGTGATTGTTCAAGGCTTATTTCCAGAGAAAGATATCTTACGCTGTGATGTACTGGTACTCGTCAATTGTGCTTATCAAGATTTGGCTGGCAGCAGGGAAGAGTACAAAAGACTCCTAATGAACTATTACGCTTCGGCAGGGTATCCTCAATACTTTATTATGGAAGTTATCGACTCCTCTTATACACAATACGATAAGGAGTTCCCAAACCATATACGGCTTTCTTATGAGGATGTCGAAGAGATGTTCCCGAACTTTAGGATTCAATCATGGGCAACATATATTTTCCCACAGAATAGGAAAAGCAAAACACTATATTTGATCGAGAAGAAATGAAGGTGCTCATTGTTACCACAGAGATAGGTGTCACGGAGGGAGGGCTGGCACTGGCGTGTCAGAGAGTTGTAGACTTACTAGCCAAGGAGTATGATATAGAGATTGCTTTATCTTCAGAGTATCCTATTTACACCGCAAAAGGAGGGATAAATCCAACTATCGGAGATAGTATTAGAAAAGAATACAAGCTCAAATACGACTGTCAGGCCTATGCAAATGTAGATGTGATCATTGCCTTTGGAGGTCGGTTCAATGGATACTATTCTGCTCTACTTGCTTCTAAGATAGGTAAGCGATTTATCCTAGTTCTTCGAGGTAGTGATGTAAACATAGCAAAGTGGTCTGTTGAAGACACATTGTATCTCCGAGAGGCAGCCACAAAGGCAAGCGAAGTCATATGTCTTTCAGAAGAAATGATTCAAAATCTGCTGAGCATATGCCCTGAGGCTAAAGAAAAAGTGCAGATCATTCCAAATCAACAAGAGGGAATATGCTCGGGATTTACCTTTAATGATTTCTCTCGCAAGATTATTGTAGGGGTTGCAGCTTCCCACTTAAATGAGAAAAAAGGCATTGGAAACCTATTAGCAATGCTTGTCGAGTTTAAAAAAATATCAAGTAAAGATATTCGCTTGGAGCTTGTCGGAGATGTCGATATCGACCTGCTCGAAAACTATAAAAGAGAGATTGCCATGTATGGCTTAGAAAATTGTATTGTATTTGTGGGTTATCAGACCCGCGATGCGCTCAGAGCTACTATGAGAAAGTGGGACTTTTACATACAAGCCTCTGTTTGCGAGGGACACCCAAACTCCATCTTCGAATGCTTATGCAGTGGTACAGGGTTCATCAGTAGTAAGACTGGGTATATTGCAGAGAGACTCCAGAATTTATTTCCAGAGTTTTTCTTTGATAGCTTCTCTCCGAAGATCATAGCAAAGAAGCTTAAGGATCTTGCAGAAACTTCGAATCTTGCTAGTCGCTACCTAGCAGCATTTTATGAGCTAAAAAAAGGGTGTACAAAAGAGGAAGTGGATAGGAAGTGGATAGATCTACTAGCCTATAATAAAACAAAAAGGAAGAATCTCGATGTTGAAAACATTGTATGTGTGGGGCTACATGATGTAAAGGGAGATGTGCATGATAGCATTACAACGCCGACTAGAGTTTTCCGTAATTTCGTTGAATATGTGGTAGACCAAGGATATGGTATATGCTCCATGACCGATTATCTTCATAAATCTAGAGAGGAAAGGAAACAATGGATTGTATGCACTTTTGATGACGGCTACAAGAGCCTGATCCATGATGCATTACAAATACTAAAGAAGCACAGCTTCACAGCTACTGTCTTTGTCTGCACAGGCCTTATAGGAAAAGATAACTCATGGAATAATAAGGATGCAGACTTGAGAGAGCATCTCAATAAGGACGAACTCAAACTTCTCAAGAGAGAGGGGTGGGAGATAGCCTCACATGGTGTGTTTCATAAGAATATGCTCAAACTTAGTGATACTGAGGTTGAATACGAGCTATTAGAGTCGAAGAAGATGCTTGAGCAATTAATAGGGTCCTGTGAGACTTTTGCTTATCCTTATGGAGCATACAATAAATTCATTTCTCAATGTGTCGCAAAGTACTATTCGTATGCATTCTCTGTAGATCAGGGAGGTACCTCAATGTCTGTTGATAGATATCAACTGAAAAGATACTCTATCACTGAAATTTATGAAATGCTGAAATAGAAATGAGGAGGATACTAGGAATATTTCGAGGATTTCCCGGACTAGGTCGTGTTGTATCGGGACTTTCCCTTTTGGAAACGATGAGGGATAAATATGGTTGTAAAGTAGAGCCCATATCATACCTGCAAGGTAACCGCTATTTAGAACTTAAGGGATATGAAATCTCTCAAGAGGTTAGTCCTATGGACTTTTGCTCCATAGGGTTGCTTCCGACAAATACTATGGGGGCTTATATTCATAAGAAAGTTCGTAACCTGCGACCAGATCTTGTGATTATAGATGGAGAGCCATTGATTATCCAGTCATTGAAGATTTCACACCCACTGCTCAAAGTTGTAGCATTAGTTAATCCTTCAGACATTGAAAACAGGGAGAATGATCAAGATGCGATGAGCTACTTTAATGCTATGTATTCTCTAGCAGATTTAACCATAGTTCATGGATTACGGAGTGTCCTAAATACTGGAGTATACAAGAGGTTGCTATCTCTAAACACTATCCTTAGATGGGAGATTTTGGATGTTTGCAATTGCAGGACCAAAGAGATATATTGTCTATTGGGTGGAGGGACGGTGAATGTTGGTGATTTATTTGCGCAATCAACAGCGCAAATAGCCAAGCTCTGTATGGATACCTCCGCCTACCTAAGCGAATATAAAATGCATATTATCTGCTCATCTCAGAATATCTATCTCGAGCTTAACAAGTATGAGCATGGAGAGAACGTAATACTTCATGATGGGATTCTCGATATGCGACAATGCTATTCAAAGGCTGGTCTTGTTATTACGAGGTCTGGTAGAAATACTTTGAGCGAATTGGCATATCTAGGGATTCCCGCACTCTCCTTCCTTTCAGGCTGTCAATACAGGCAAGCAGAGCAAAGACAGAACTTAGAAGCTTTAGGAGCTCCAAATGTCAAACCTGTCGATATTAGTATACAACCTCAGAAGTTTGCGGATCAAATCAAAGATATGATTGCGAAGCCATATCAAAGAAAAAGGTTCACCCCCGGGAATGAACAAGCTATACAAGAGATCTTAAAGCTATAGTCGAGTTTATGGAGTGGCTAGTTTTTTAAGGCATAGGACTAGAGGACCATACGTAGATAGTATAGGATAAGTAAAAATGAAGCTGTGGCTTATCGCCTAGCCCAAGTTTCACGGCAAAAATGAGTTTTGGGGTGTTTTGCCCCGATATTTGAGGAGGCGAGAGTCGTAACTGATTGTGTATCAAAGGAGGCTTTTGGTGAGTGGGGGGTGATTCCGATTTGTAGGACACTTTTGGTTGAAATATTTGTCGTTACTTTGCGCCATGCACGCAAATGTTCAGACCTGTTTCAACCCAGCTATTGGTGAGAAGGCTCCTTATTATCGACTGAAGGAGTCTTATCGTGATGTGCGGGGAAATGTCCATTCACTGATCCTGCTCAACGTTGGCTTCGACCCCTCCATCGATGCCCTGCAGGCTAAGAAGATAGCTCGTGCACTGACGAATAGATTTGAGAATCGCCACGCCAAGACGCTCTTCAGCGAACGGCTTAATGGGTTGACTGAGCACGAACAAGCTAAGGCTGACGAGTGGTGGAATAGGATGATTCAGGAGGGCGGGATAGACCGCTTTGACAAGCGAGAGCAGGCTGCTCGCAAGGAAGCGGAACACTACATCGACCTAGACACCGCCAAGCACACCGATGCCCGCAATGTGGGTGCCGAGTGGCTCTGCAAGCAAACCATTGATAAGCTAGAGCTGGAGAGCTTTTTGAAGCGTCAAGGTTGGTCGGAGCAGGCCATCCATACGGCTCTCTCGGCACTGATCGTTCGCACCGTCTATGCCACCTCTGAACACGCTTCCTACTTCACCATGCGGGACAATTCGGTGGCTGCTGAGCTTCACTCAGGTCGCCCTGATTGGCTTCCAGGCAGGAATGCGCTCTAAACGATTACCGACCAACTCTTTGCCCTCAAGGAGCAACTCGATCAGCATCTCTGCATGATGACCGACCACCTCTTTAATATAGACAATAAGCTGATGCTGTTTGACTTGACCAACTTCTACTTTGAGGGAAGCAAGCGCAATAGCCAGAAGAGCAAGTTTGGTCGCTCCAAGAAAAAACGCTCCGACTGCAAGCTCCTTGTCTTGGCGCTCTGCATCAACAAAGAGGGATTCATTCGCTACTCTTCGATCCCCGAGGGCAATACGGCAGACCCGAAGTCTTTGCCCGATATGATTGAGAGCTTGGCTCAGAAAAGCCCTGCCAGAAAGGAAAAGACGCTGATCTTCATGGATGCAGGCATTGCCACAGAGGAGAACCTAACGAAGATCAAGGCGAAGAGCTACAACTACCTCTGCGTCTCGCGTACGAGGCTGAAGGAGTACACCCTCCGAGAGGATCACAAGTGTGTCATCGTGCAGGACTCCAGCAAGCGAGAGATCAAGCTTCGTGAGGTACACACGGCTCCTGATGAGGACTATTTCCTAGAGATTACCTTCCCCTCAAAAGCGATGACTGAAGCCTCTATGAACAGGCAATGGCGCAGTCGTTTTGAGGCTGAGTTGATCAAGATAAACGAGGCGATCAAAAAGAAGGGTGGCACGAAGAAGTACGAAAGAGTTGTTGAGCTAACAGGCAGAGCCATAGAGTGTTATCCGTCGATCGCACGCTACTACGAGATCAACTATATCCGCAGTGAGGAGAAGCCCTTAGAGATGCAAGAGGTGGCTTGGAAGATCAAAGACCTCTCAAAGGTAGAGGGCGGTCACGGCGTTTACTTTTTGCGTACCAACGTCCGTACACTAGACGAGCGCACTACTTGGGACTACTACAACTTGATTCGAGAGATCGAGTGCACGAATCGTCAGCTCAAGACGGACCTACACTTGCGCCCGCTCTTTCATCAGACGGATCAGCGCAGCGATGCCCATCTCTTCTTTGGCCTGCTCGCTTATTGGGTTGTCAACACCATACGCTGTGGACTCAAAGCACAGGGCGAGAGCTGCTACTGGCAAGAGATCGTCCGACGTATGTCTACACAGAAGTTGGTCACCACCGAAGGCGTCAATCCGCTGGGCGAAAAGGTCGAAATGCGACAATGTAGCAAGCCCTCAAAACAAGCCACCGAGATCTACCAAAAGCTAGGCCTACGAGAAGCCCCCTTTAGGAAAATCAAAATCTGTAGGACACAAAGTCCATAACTCAAACGCTCCTGCCCGCTACCAGCAACCATTACACACTTTCTCCCGTGAAACTTGGGTCAAAACGGAACTCGCTGCCCTTGACCGAAAAATACAGCTCTCTCTAAAGCCCATTGAGCAGTCGGAGAGTACGCAAGAGGAAGTGGAAATGATGCAGGATGGCGAAAGAAAGACGGAAGAATTGGAACGGTCACGTCCGATTGAGCCGACTGTCACCGCTCCCTCCGTCAGCACCTCTGCGGCTCAAACCGACAGACCGTTGGAAGGCAGCGGGCAGAGTAGCTCCGCTACACAGACCTCGATGGACGGACTGCCGCCGTCTCTGGCAGAAAAGGTATTCGTTGTAAGACCGAAGATATAAAACAAAAGGACGAACTACATATTGTTGTAATTCGTCCTTTTAGAATTTATACCATTTCAAAACAACTTCAATTTGGATTGTTGATATAAAGTCATTCCGGGTATATCATCATACATCGCAGCTAATTTATTCCTAAGTCCAAACATTCGTTTCTCAGCAGTGTCAACAAGTTGATCAAAGTCTGTCAAGAAGATGCTTCCTTCATCTTTAGAACCTGCACGATACTGACGTTGTAACCCTTTTGCCACTTTATCTCCTACGACAAAAGCTGTTATTTTTGCAGTATTAATTCCCAATGCAATCAAACTGTCTACATAGTCAGTAGCTTGATTTCTTTCTTTACTTGTTATTTCAAAGCCTCCTCGTTTTAGTTCAACTATCAGAACTTTGGTTATTGTAGCTAGCTCATTATCACCAAACTCTTCCACACCAGTCATGGAAAGAGAAGTACTATCAGCTAAAACGACAAGGTCTGGTCTTCTATTTGTTTTTATCCCGACTTCATTCTGAACATCCATTTTGAACAGGCTTCTCATTACAGTCTGAAGTTGCCTGTTAGAGGTATATTCTGGGGTGTCATATTCGGGACCGAAGAGCCATCGAGATTCGGTTACAAGAGGATGCAAAACATGTAATTCATCCGTGTCCTTTTCTTTAGAAAGTTTTCTTATTGCTTCAATAATGGATAGGCGTCTATCAATTTCACTCAATACGGTGAGGGCATCCTTTACAGACCACTTATTAAGTATTGTATTAAGACCGGTAATATCTTCTTCCGTAAGTTGAGAGAGCTTCATTAAAAGCTCCTGTCCATTTTTCGATGATTCTAAATTTAATACAGCTTCAACGGCAATAGATATTGTTTCTTTAGTTGCTGTCGGAGAATTTATCGAGATATTCTCTATAATCTCATCTACCTCATACTGGGCTAATGGAGAGGCATCTTTCAATTTGGTTGCCAATTCCTGTTTTACAATAGCCTTTGTTTCTTCTAAATTAGCTTTTGCCGTTTGTTCAAACATTCTATTCACATACTCCGAAACAGTTTGATATAAATTCTCTGTTTCTTTTGTATTTTTGAAGCCACTCCAATCTTCTTTAACTAATTCTGCTAATTCATTACTCTGTATAACGATAGTATACCTTTTTGCAAGGGCTGTTCGACCGTCTAAATAGAAAATCGTTCCTAAACCCCATGACGGAATACCTATTAAACGACCACTTTCCCAAAAAGCAATTCCTTGATAGATGCTTTTGCGAGAAGATTTCTTTGAATCTATAAAATTCGCGGTAATGCTGTATCCATCAGATGTTTTCAATTCTGTTGTATCCAATAAACCATCTAATTGGTCTAAAGAGAGTTGCTTTTTATTTACCTCTATTATGAATTCGGGATCATGCAGGAAACGAGAAGAGATTATTTCTCTGATTTTATCAACATTGGGAAGATTTCTATCAACTTGAACTTCTAGCCTTGTGCCATGCTTTGAAGATGGAGAAATATTTTGGTTAGTGACAGAGATAGCTTGTCCTTGTACTTTAGTAGATACAGTAAGAGAAAGTTCTTTCCCATTTTTTGAAGTAATAACATGATATTCGTCATTAAAGCATAAGAGGCTATGTCTTCCGATACCATTGCGACCATAAGCTATACGAGGGCTTCTTTTCTTATTATCCGGAAATAAGACCTGTTTTCCTTGACGTAATAATTTGTTATATCCCAATGTCATCCAACGTTCTTGAAATTCTTCTGCTGTTAGACCATTGCCATTATCTTCTATTACGAGGAGGTCTCCATATTCGTCAGGAATAAAGACACTTACTTTTGTCGCTCCGGCATCCCAAGCATTTGCAACAAGTTCTGTCAATGCAATGTCAGCTTGACTGGTAATACTACTGTTCAACGTTCTGACAAGGTAATCATCCTCGAAAAGAGAACAGTATATGTGTTCCGAATTCTTCTGCATTATATCTATTTATAGTCATTATCAACTAAAAGGTCTCTTGCCTTTACTTGCAAAACTGCGGAAATCCGATATAGCATCTCAAGAGAAGGCTGCTGTCGATTGCAGACATATGCATTCACTGTGCTGAAACTTTTATTGAGCTTCTCTGCCAGCCATTTTTGAGATATTCCCTTTTCTCCAAGAACGTCTTTTATTCTATTCAATTTCATCTTCGTAAAAAGCACGAGTATCGTATATTCTGCTACAAAAATAGCGAATTATTTCTGATGTGCCTAATTTTTGGAAGTAAAATCTTCTTTCGCACATTCGTATTTTCCACTCCAAATTGCATTTTGGAGTGGAAAATACGTCGCAGAGATCATCGGAGTACAACCCTAGCACCATCTGTAGAGAAATCAAGAGGAACTTGACACCCGCTGGCAACTATAGCCCTACTCAGGCTCATATGTTTG